>NZ_JASLCE010000123.1 GCF_030146175.1 Flavobacterium sp.
CGGATATGGGGTATTGAGCTGCGTAAAAGGTGGCGTGATCAGAAAAATTGTTGTCGGCTTCATTGGCGATACATCATTGAGACTGCAAAAGTATCATATTTTAAAGAAATAAATACGGATTGCGTATTACAACTGTATCTTTTCGATGGTGTTCAGTTTATCCACATACAGTATCGTCTCATCACTATCGCGGTCGGCTTCAAACATCGGTAAAAAACGCGCCCCATAAATTACTTCGCGTAAGGTATACGAAGTCCGCTTTACAACGGTAGTACTAAACATATCGTCAAAAACTTTGACAAAAATCAGAATTTCGCCTTTCTGATTTTGATAATCCGCTTCGGTAAAGGTATATAATGGACTATTTTCGGTAATCGCATGTACCAACGTCCAGCTTAACGTTAGCATATTAATTTTGTCCAGTTCGAGATCCAGCGAAAAAAATTTATTGACTTTTTTACCATCTTCTTCCAGACTTAATCCAATTGTTGCCTTAGCTTCGGCTTCCATCAGGTTGGTATTCTTATAAGGTGTCATTCGCAACATCAAGGCTTTCCCTTCTTTATAGGGTGCAATGACAGCATTATCCGAAAAACGGATCAAGGCTTTGGGCTTACTGAATCTTCCGTAAAACAAACCGGTTGCAATCGCGAAGCTCAACAATCCGAATAAGGCTTCGACCGAAGCCACAAAACTGGTCATAAAACCGGTTGGGCTAATATGCCCGTAGCCTACGGTAGTAAAAGTCTGCGCACTAAAAAAGAACGCCTGTCCGAACTGATCAACTGCTGTTACCGCATTGATACCCTGTAAGTGCTGTACACCAAGCACAAAGTAAATACAGGCGAAAATAAAATTTACGATCAGGTAAAAGGCGAAAATGATAAACATAAATTTCCAGCGTGGTACATCGATCATCGCATGGTACCAACTGATACGTTCTGTTATACCGATTCCCACTTTCCGGACATTGGCATTTCCGTCTTTGTTTACAAATCGTGCCCCATAAATGGAAGCATTACTCCCAAAGCCAGTATTTTCATCTGCTTTAGCTCTGGAACTGATACGCTTTAGGAATGCCATAGTAATTTTTAAGTAAAGCTAATAAAAAATCAGTTTGAAAGCTACTTCAATAAAAAAGCCCCACTTTTTAAGTGAGGCTTTCTATAAAATATAGTGTTCTTATTTACTCAAGTACATTTTTCGTCTGGAGTACAATTCGTAGAACTGATCGTCTTTTAGGTCGTCGATAAACAGGATACTTTCTCCTGTTGATTTCATTTCGGGACCTAATGCCTTGTTTACGTTTTTAAACTTGCTGAATGAGAATACCGGTTGCTTGATCGCATATCCTTTTAAATGTGGATTAAAATCAAAATCGGTTACTTTATTCACACCTAACATTACTTTAGTCGCATAGTTTACATACGGTTCGCCATAGGCTTTTGCGATAAACGGTACTGTACGTGAAGCTCTTGGATTGGCTTCGATGATGTAAACCGTATCGTCTTTAATCGCAAACTGTATATTAATAAGTCCTACCGTTTTTAAAGCCAGTGCAATTTTCTTGGTATGGTCTTTAATCTGTTGCATTACAAATTCACCCAGGTTAAACGGTGGCAACGTTGCATTACTATCTCCGGAGTGAATACCACATGGTTCGATATGCTCCATGATACCGATGATATATACATTTTCACCATCACAAATCGCATCGGCTTCCGCCTCAATCGCCCCGTCCAGGTAATGATCCAGCAATAGTTTGTTATTCGGGATTTTACGCAGTAAGTCTACCACATGCTCTTCCAGTTCCTGTTTGTTGATCACAATTTTCATTCCCTGTCCACCCAATACATAAGAAGGACGTACTAATAATGGGAAGTCCAGTTGATCCGCCAATTTTGAAGCTTCCTCGGCACTTTCGGCTACTCCGAATTTCGGGAAAGGAATTTTTAATTCTTCCAGTAATTCCGAAAAACGTCCTCGGTCTTCCGCTAAATCCAAAGCATCAAAACTGGTTCCGATGATCTTAACACCGTATTTTGAGAGTTTTTCAGCCAGCTTTAAGGCGGTTTGTCCTCCTAACTGCACGATCACACCTTCCGGTTTTTCGTGACGGATGATATCGTAGATATGCTCCCAGAACACCGGTTCGAAATACAATTTATCCGCCGTGTCGAAATCGGTGGATACCGTTTCCGGATTACAGTTGATCATAATTGTTTCATAACCGCATTCCGATGCTGCCAATACCCCGTGAACACAAGAATAATCGAATTCGATACCTTGTCCGATACGGTTGGGTCCGGAACCTAAAACGATTACTTTTTTACGGTCGGATACGACGCTTTCGTTATCTACATAACGGGTTCCGTCGGCTTTTTCGATTTCCGCTTCAAAAGTGGAATAATAGTATGGTGTTTGCGCTTTAAATTCGGCGGCACAGGTATCTACCAGTTTGTAAACCCTTTTTACACCTAAATCTTCACGCAATTTGTAAATCTGACTTTCCAGACATCCTAACATATGCGCAATTTGTCTGTCGGCAAATCCTTTTTGTTTCGCTTCCAGTAACAATTCTTTGGTTAGGGTGTCGATATTGTGTTTGGAAATTTCTTTTTCCAGTGCATATAGTTCTTCATATTGTTTTAAGAACCACATGTCGATTTTAGTGATTTCGTGGATACGGCTTAACGGAATTCCCATGGCAATCGCATCGTAAATCACGAATACACGATCCCAACTCGCATAGGTCAGTTTGTCAATAATCTGATCGTAATTGGTATATCCTTTCCCATCAGCACCTAATCCGTTTCGTTTAATCTCCAACGATTGCGTTGCTTTGTGTAAGGCTTCCTGGAACGAACGTCCGATTCCCATTACTTCCCCTACGGATTTCATCTGTAATCCAAGCGTTCTGTCGGCTCCTTCAAATTTGTCGAAGTTCCAACGTGGTATTTTTACAATTACATAGTCCAAAGTCGGTTCAAATAAGGCCGAAGTGGATTTTGTAATTTGATTTTGCAATTCGTCCAAACTATACCCTAAAGCCAGCTTGGTGGCAATTTTTGCGATTGGATATCCCGTCGCTTTCGAAGCCAATGCCGAAGAACGCGATACACGCGGGTTGATTTCAATCGCAACAATGTCTTCTTTTTCATCCGGAGAAACAGCAAACTGTACGTTACATCCACCGGCAAAGTTTCCGATGCTTCGCATCATCAGGATTGCCATATCCCGCATTCTCTGGAATGTTCTGTCGGATAAAGTCATCGCCGGCGCCACTGTGATACTATCTCCGGTATGGATTCCCATTGGATCCATATTTTCGATGGTACAGATAATCACTACGTTGTCGTTTTTATCTCGCAATAATTCCAGCTCGTATTCTTTCCAACCTAATAACGCTTTATCAATTAACACTTCATGGATTGGAGATGCTTCCAGTCCGCGGGTTAATAAATCGTCGAAATCTTCTTTTTTATGTACAAAAGCAGCTCCTGTTCCACCCAATGTAAATGACGGACGGATTACTAACGGGAAACCGAATTCCTGTGCAATTTCTTTTCCTTTTAAGAAGGAATTAGCCGTTTTCGCCGGTGCTACCGGAATTTCGATTTTCGCCAGCAATTGTTTAAACTGCTCGCGATCTTCGGTAACATTAATGGCATTTACATCAACACCGATCAATCGTACGTTAAAATCCTGCCAGATTCCTTTTTCGTCTGCTTCCAGACATAAATTTAAGGCAGTTTGTCCTCCCATAGTTGGCAAAACCGCATCAATTTGCGGGTGTGCTTTTAGGATTTCGATAATGGATTTTGTAGTTAAAGGTTTTAAATAAATATGATCGGCCATAGAGGGATCCGTCATAATAGTCGCCGGATTGGAATTGATCAGGATTACTTCAATTCCTTCTTCGCGAAGCGATCGTGCCGATTGCGATCCGGAGTAGTCGAACTCACAGGCCTGCCCGATTACGATAGGCCCTGAACCGATAATTAAAACCGATTTTATTGAATTGTCTTTAGGCATTGTGTTGTGTTGTATGTAGTTATTTTATTTTTAACGAAAAGATATAAAAAAAGGCGTTACCTTAAATGAGTAACACCTTTATTTATGATTTCTAAAATCATTATTTTTTATGTCTTGGTTCTGATGAAACCGTTAACTTATGTCTTCCTTTAGCTCTTCTACGTGCTAATACTTTTCTTCCGTTAGCAGAAGCCATTCTTTCCATGAAACCGTGCTTGTTTCTTCTTTTTCTTTTTGATGGTTGAAACGTTCTCTTACTCATTGCTTTTATCTTTAAATCGTGTTTTTAAATAGGATCAGCTTTGAAATTCTCTCGCTTCAAAACCGAGTGCAAATATACAAAGAGTTTTATTTCTGGCAAGTCCTTTTAAAAAAATATTTTTATTTCTGTTAACTACTTTGTCCTTTAGCAGTTACTGCGAGCTGCTTTTGCTTGTAAACCGGCTTCGGAAAACTTAATTTCGCCCACTCGTTTCATTTTATTACATTTGCAAACTTAAAACAAAAACAATTATGTTTCACAGAAATATTAAACTGATTATAGCCGCTTTAATCATTGCGCTTGGTATCTGGCAATTCACAGAGAGCAACATCGGAAACGGAATTTTCTTAGTACTGCTTTCGTCTATTTTTATTTTATTGTATTTCAAAAACGAGTTTATTTTACTAGCGTTTTTAAAACTTCGGAAACAGGATTTCCCCGGTGCTCAAAAATGGCTTGCTTATATCAAAAACCCGGAAACGGCTTTGGTTCGCAAACAACAGGGATATTATAACTACTTAAACGGATTAATGGTTTCCCAAACCAATTTATCAGCGGCTGAAAAATATTTCAAAAAAGCGATTGAATTAGGTTTGAATATGGATCAGGATTTGGCATTGGCAAAATTAAACCTTGCCGGTATCGCCATGACTCGCAGAAGAAAGCTGGAAGCGACCAATCTTTTAAACGAGGCTAAAAAACTGGATAAACAGAATATGTTGAAAGATCAGATCAAGATGATGAAAGATCAGATGAAGAAAATGTAATCCAAAAATTAAAAAATATCATGAAAAAACGCCCAAAAAGGCGTTTTTTTTATGCATTTTACACAACTCTCTCAAATTGTCCGTATCTTTATAAATAGATGTTTAGCTTCAAAAAACAAGTACCCCCAAAAGTATTTGCCTATGAAAAACTTCTATTTTACAAGTATCGTTTTTATCTTACTATCTTCTACAGTCACTGCTCAAGATACCCAATCTATTTTGTTTTCGCATACCCTGCATCGGAATTTAAAATTGTATTCCAAAAAGTCGGATATGGCCTATCGAAACGACAATATAGATCGTGCTAATTTTTTATTTGATTCCCTGGTTCGGTACCAACTCATAGGTACCACTTTCGACGATTTTAACTTAAAGCGGTTTCATAAAGGCCGACAGCGGATCAGTGCTTTTGAAAAACCGATTTTCCTGATCACTTATGCATCCTGGTGTGTTCCGAACAAAGGAGAAATCCCGGCACTAAACAAACTGGCCCGACAATATGGAAACGATATCCAATTTATAGTATTATACTGGGATCGAAAATCGAATTTAAAAAAGTTGTCAAAAAAATTTGATCATCGTATTCAGATTTGTTACGCTCACGAAACCTACAATAAAGATGCGTATCTGGTTTCCACCTTAAAACACAGTCTGGGATTTCCGATCTTATATTATTTAGACAAAAACCGAACCGTTGTTGCCATCAAGCGCAATACAGTCAAACCTATTCCGAAAGCGACGTATAGCAAAGCACTTGATGCCAACTATAAAGTTTTTAAAGACAACCTCAGCTGTCTTTTAAATACTAACGATTCACCGATACTGGCCAAGAATTAACGCTTATAGCCTTCTAACGGAATATCGATTGTATATTTTTTATTGGGCGTGATCACCAGTTTTTTATCGCGTAACCACGGGTTGTGAATTTTTAGAATCTTATAATTAATCCCCTGTTCTATAGCAAAAGCAGCCAGATCATCGATATTGGCCGTTACTTCTATTTTTCGTACCGGAATTTGCTGGTATAGCACGTCTTTCGGCAGATCGTAACCATATTTCGCCTGATTGGTCATAATTTCCTTTAAAGCCAGAATTCGGAAAACATAACGCGCCGTTTCATCATTAAGCAACAAATCGTAATAATCACTTACTTTCTGACTATCGATTTGCTTGTTTACACCGTTCATCCCACCGTTATAAGAAGCCGCTGCCAAAGTCCAGTTTCCAAACTTTTCTTTCGCTGACAACAAATATTTACAGGCCGCTTCGGTCGACTTTTCCAGATGATAGCGCTCGTCTACGGTTTCGGTTACTTCCATACCTTTTTCCTTCGCTGTTTCCGGCATAAACTGCCATACACCTCTCGCTCCGGCCGAAGACACCGCATTTATTAGTCCGCTTTCGATAACGGCCAGGTATTTAAAATCATCCGGAACACCATACTGTCGTAAAATGGGTTCAATTACCGGAAAAGCGCGATTGGCTCTTTTGATGATCAACGCTGTAGTTGCATGCAGATTTATATTGACCAAAAGTTCCCGATCCATTCTTTCTTTGACATCCGAAAGCGTCATGGGTGCTCTTTCGCCCGCAAAATCGATATTCATCGGCAAATACACATGGTTTTTCACATCTACATCCGTCCCGGTTCCGGCGTTGGTCCAATAAACCAAAACACCACTTGTTAGTATCACGGCGGCTACAATAGCCATTCTTTTCACTTTATTCATCTTCCGTATTTTTTATTGTATTTTCTCCTAAAATTATAGCCGGCAAATGACTATTTAGCCAGCGGTATTTATTTATGATCATCACATGAGTACCGCCTTTTATAATGATGGCATCATGGATATATTTTATCGGAAACACCTCATCGGCATCACCATGAATATGGACAATTTTGTCATCGGCTACTTTCCGATCCCAGGAGATTACCTGTTCCAACGCCCAATCCAGGTAGCGTTTGTCGCGCATCGATAAAAACTTTTCATATAATTTGATCCGACTTTGGGCTGTTTCGCCAAAGGCATATTTGGCCAACACTTCTATATTCGCAAACATACCCGTCGGGATCAATTTATAGGCTTTGGTTGTTTTAGCAAATTTCATTCGTTTCGGAAATTCCACTTTTGTTTTTACACTGGAAATAATGATGGTTTTCCGAACCGGAATAATCCGGGCAATTTCCTGAACCAATATACCTCCAAAAGAAACACCGATCAAAACCGGGTTTTCGTCCGTTATTTTTTCGGCCATTCTTTTCGCATACGCTTCCAAACTTTCTTTTGATTCCGGCAAAAACCATTCCAGCCAATGAACTTCAAATTGGTCTTCCGGTAATTTTATATTTTCAAAAATGGTAGGATTGGCTGCCAGTCCCGGCATTAAATAAACGGGTATTTTGCTCATTATCTGCTGTTTTAACGCTTCACTAACGTAGAATCTTATGTTTTTTTCCGAAATTTGTATAAAAATAATCCATTCCGGGTGATTTTACAATCACATTCCGGGTTAAATTATAATCAATTATTTCTCCCCTATGAATACGCTATATCATGGAAATTAAAGACAACGAATTATTACGCCAATTCGAAAATCAAACTGAAAACGGGTTATTAACAGTGGAGTATTCCCTTCAGGAACGCAAGCTTTTTCTAACCAAACTGAACCATACCGAAAAGGAAGACCCTGAAACTATCGATGCTTTTTTAAAAGCCATCATGAACAACGCCGAAGAAAAACGATTACGTGTCGTTCCGACACATCCTAAAATCACTTCTTTTTTTAGAAAAAATCCCGTTTATAAGGAATTATTACCACCGGGAATAAAAATATAATTTATAAAAAATGGCTGTCTTGTTATAAGGCCAGCCATTTTTTTATTTATCCCACCTGACAGGTGTTTTATTATACCGGAACGTTTACAAAGTCCATACGAACGGTTCCGTCTTCGTCTATTTTGGTAAGCTGAATATCGTGTAAGGTATTTACCAACTCCGGATTCCACGGGGTTTTTACTTTCACGTAGTTTTCGGTAAATCCATGGATATAACCTTCTTTGTTTTCACCCTCAAACAATACCGTTCTATGGGTTCCCAACTGACTTTCGTAAAAAGCGCGTCGTTTTTTAACCGAAAGTCCACGTAGCATTTTACTTCTTTTACTACGCACATTCATCGGCACCACACCTTCCATTTCGGCTGCTTCGGTATTATCTCTTTCCGAATAGGTAAATACGTGCAGGTACGAAATATCCAGTTCATTCAGGAAATTATAGGTTTCCAGGAACAATTCGTCGGTTTCGCCCGGAAATCCAACAATTACATCCACTCCGATACAGGCATGCGGCATTACTTCGCGGATTTTAGCCACTCTGTCGGCATATAATTCGCGTAAATAACGGCGTTTCATTTTTTTCAGAATCGTATTACTTCCGGATTGTAACGGAATATGGAAATGCGGTACAAACGTACGGCTTTGCGACACGAACTCGATGGTTTCGTTTTTTAATAAATTCGGTTCAATCGATGAGATTCGCAAACGTTCGATTCCGTCTACCTGATCCAATGCCTGAACCAGTTCAAAAAAAGTATGTTCGTGTTTTTTATTTCCGAATTCCCCTTTTCCGTAGTCACCAATATTAACACCGGTTAATACGATTTCCTTGATTCCCTGTTGTGAAATCTCCTTGGCATTTTTCATTACATTTTCCATCGTATCGCTACGGGAAATACCTCTTGCCAACGGAATCGTACAATACGTACATTTATAATCACATCCGTCCTGAACTTTTAGGAACGCACGGGTACGGTCACCAATCGAATAACTTCCAACATAAAAATCGGCTTCTTCAATTTCGCAGGAATGTACCTCGCCCATATCGTTTTTCGACAGGTCGTTGATATAATCGGTAATTTTAAATTTTTCGGTAGCTCCCAAAACCAGATCCACGCCATCTACGGCCGCCAGTTCTTCCGGTTTTAATTGCGCATAACAACCTACGGCTGCCACAAATGCTTTATCATTATGCTTAAGCGCCTTCTTTACAATCTGCTTGAACTGTTTGTCCGCATTTTCCGTTACCGAACAGGTGTTGATAACGTATATGTCGGCTATTTCCTCAAAATCCACACGGTCGAAGCCTTCGTCCTGAAAACTGCGCGCAATGGTCGATGTTTCTGAAAAATTCAGCTTACATCCCAATGTATAAAAAGCAACTTTTTTTCTGTTTTCCATAATGATAAGCTACCTATAAAGTAGTAACTTTAGTTATATTTACATCTTTTTAAAAAAGAGTTTGCAAAGTTACATACAAAATTCGGTTTGGTAAAATCCATTGGGAGATTTATATTCCTAATTCACATTATATTAAGACTTTACAACAACCGGTTAAACAGAAACCTATTTTTCTCAATGCGATCAATAATCTTTTCCATATCAGCCTTTTGTCTTTTGTTTTTGATGGTTTCCTGTGGTAAAAACAGTACCGAAGACAAGGATCATCTGGTTTTCCGTTATAACGAAAGTGCCAATATCAGCTCCCTTGATCCGGCTTTTTCCAAGAGTCAGGCGATAATCTGGCCCTGCAATCTAATTTTTAACGGACTGGTACAATTGGACGACAGTTTGCATATTCAGCCCGATATTGCCAAAAGCTGGACGATTTCGGCCGATGGAAAAACCTATACGTTTACCCTTCGCAACGATGTTTATTTTCATAAAAATGCACTTTTCGGAAAAGACAGTACCCGAATCGTTACCGCTCCTGATTTCGAATACAGTTTAAAACGATTGCGCGATGAAAAAGTCGCGTCACCCGGTGGCTGGATTCTGCAAACCGTAGCCGATATGAAAGCTAAAAACGACAGTATATTCGAAATCACGTTACAAAAACCGTTTCCAGCGTTTTTAGGATTGTTGTCCATGAAATACGCATCGGTAGTTCCAAAAGAAATCGTCGAAACTCCGGGTTATGATTTTCGGGCCAAACCTGTAGGAACCGGTCCTTTTCAGTTCAAATTATGGGAAGAAAACGTCAAACTGGTGTTGCGTAAAAATCCGTTGTATTTTGAAAAAGACGAACAAGGCGTACAACTTCCCTATCTGAAAGCCGTTGCTGTTACGTTTTTACCGGACAAACAAAGCGGATTTCTACAGTTTGTACAAGGTAAGCTGGATTTTGTTTCCGGACTGGATCCTTCCTATAAAGACGAAATTTTAACTCAAAAAGGCGATTTACAGCCCAAATACCAAAACGATATTAATCTGATAACCGGCGCTTACCTGAATACCGAATACCTTGGATTCCGTATGGATGGTACGGATAAAACCATACTGGACAAACGAATCCGCCAGGCGATGAATTATGGTTTCGACCGAAAAAAGATGATCCTTTACCTGCGTAACGGAATGGGAACACCGGCTACCAGTGGTATTATTCCGGCCGGATTACCGGGTTATGCCAATCTGAAAGGTTATGATTACGATCTGCAAAAAGCGCGAAAATTAATCGCCGATTATAAAAAAGCGACCGGCAATTCGAATCCAACTGTCTATTTGTCGACCAACGCTACCTATATTGATATCACGGAATATTTACAGCGGGAATGGCAAAAAATCGGTCTGAATGTTCAGGTAGACGTAACACCACCGGCTACGTTACGACAGGCGATTGCGACTGGAAAAGTTTCGTTTTTCCGTGCGAGCTGGATCGCCGATTATCCCGATGCAGAGAATTATCTTTCGTTGTTTTACAGTAAGAATTTTGCACCAAACGGTCCGAATTATACCCACTTTAAAAGTGCTGCTTTCGACGCTTTGTATGAAAAGGCATTTTTGGAAAACGACATCACCAAGCGAAATGAGCTATACCGCGAAATGGATGCGCTTATCATCGATGAAGCGCCAATCATTCCTTTATTTTATGACAGAGTCGCGCGATTCACCCGTAAAAATGTAGTCAACCTGGGAATTAATCCGTTAAACCTGCTACAACTGAAAAAAGTAAAAAAGCTACCGGATCATTCCTAATTCTTTCCCAAATCGCGGATTAAATTGCGTCCATTTATGTAATCATTACCTTTGAAACGAATGAAAATCCTGATAATAGAAGACGAAAAAGGACTTCGTGAAGTCATCCAACAATCGCTTGAAAAAGAAAAATTTATCGTGGAAACGGCCGCTAACTTTAACGACGGACTCGATAAACTGGGTTGTTATGAATACGATTGCGTCGTCGTAGATATTATGCTACCGGATGGAAACGGACTCGATTTAATTTCGGAAATCAAAGCATTACATAAAAAAGAGGCAATTATCATTATCTCGGCCAAAGACTCGGTAGACGATAAAGTCAAAGGACTGGACATCGGAGCCGATGATTATTTGAGCAAACCGTTCCATCTGGCCGAACTCCATGCCCGAATTAAATCGGCTATCCGGAGAAAAAGTCATAACGGCGATAACCTGATTCACTGGAACAACATTACCCTTTCGCCCGAACAGCGCACCGTTAGCGTAAACAATACCGAACTGACACT
>NZ_JASLCE010000076.1 GCF_030146175.1 Flavobacterium sp.
GCTCACTTCCGTTCTAATTATTTTCAGCCGCACACGTTATTGTTCCAATAAAAAAAAGAGACTCAGCCTTGAATCTCCTTAACAAATCAACAACAACCGGTATTCCCCTTCGTTTTCTATTGGTGCTCTATGAATACAAGGTAGCACTTGTTGTTTTGGATGATCAACGGCCAATCGCCAAAGATGTCCAATCCCTAAATTAACCGGTTCTGCATTCGCATGTAACTGATAATGCAAATCAAAATAATTTTCCTTTAAAAAGTCCTCAAACCCTTCCGGCGGTCCATCATAGAGCTCACCTAGCTTTGTTCGGATTTCCGGAATCAGAATTTTTTGCGTGGCTTGCGTATTCGGAACAATATCACTTGCCGCTCCGTGATACGTACATAGAAAAGTATCTGTTGCAATGGGTGAACGATCTACATGAAACGAATAGACATCCGTCGCTATAAAATCAAACTCCTCATCACGCTCATAACACTTGAGTAAATTAAGAGAAGGCGAAGCGCCAAAATCGGTTAATAATTGTAAATCGTTTAAAATTATTTCCCTGGCTCTACTTCCCTTTTCCGATAGTTGGAGCGCGATTAGATCTTCAGGAGAAACTTCCGTTATATTTTCTTTTAAAGATAAGCGCGCTACAATTTCGTTAAAATCGCCATCCAAATTTCTGTACCAGCATAGCGCATTCGTTTCTCCTTTAAAATCAGTATGTGCAAGCTCATAGAAATCCGCCACTACTCCTATTTGCCGGTTTTCAGAAAATATATTACTCATAACACAACAGTAAGAAGCTAATTACTTCTTGCATTACAAAATTATACAATAGTAATCAGCTATGGAATCCTTATAGCCATAAACTTTTGAAGGGAGCAATCCAAGGCTAAAAAATCATTACAAAACATAGACATTAAACAAAAGAAGCCTGTTTATGAACTGTCGGTTATTATTTAGCATAAAAAAACTCCGGCTTTTACCGGAGTGTTATTTTTAAGATATACTGTCTTTATACAAGCTGTCAGACCAATAATAATCTGTAAAATTATTCTTTAACAAAGGTGCGATTGATCATACCCAAGCTTGTGTTTATTTTAAGAAAATAGATTCCGGTATTTAATTCGGATACATCAAAAGTCTGATGATTACCGGAGCTTTGATCTGTTTTCACCAATTGTCCTAAACTATTATAAACGGCCACCGAAAGAACATCAAGAGCTGTATCGGATTCCAATTTAAAATACCCTTTAACCGGATTCGGATACATCTTAAGATCGTCTTTAGCCAAAACCTCAGGAGTGCTCAACACAGGATTACAGTCTACCGCTATTGGAGCAAAACTGTTATTTAGTGTTCCATTACCAAACATTCCAAATGTATTTGTTCCCATTGCCCATAAATCACCATTGGCCTTTAATCCTAATGTATGTCTGAAACCGTTTGTTATAAACTGCCAATCCGTATCTGTTCCGATAAGCATAGGAAAATGAATTGTATAATTTACGCCACCTCCTAATTCTCCAAATCGGTTTCTTCCCCAAGCCCACAATGTTCCATCGGATTTGATTGCAAAAGAATCTTCATTTCCGGCAAACACAGATACCCAATCCGTCGCATCTGTTACTCTTACAGGAGAAGAAAATTGTGCCTGAAAAGGATAAGCTCCTACCTGACCATAAAAATTACTTCCCCATCCCCATAGTACACCTGTATTTTTTAAGGCCATAATATGGAATTCACCCGCTGCTATTGAATTCCAATCCGAATCCAATCCAATCCGGATAGGCGTGAGACTAACATTCGGAGTACTTCCGGAATTAAACTGACCATAATTCGGCTTACCCCATCCATATAGTTTACCGTCATTTTTCAAACCAAAAGTCACGTCAGTATTTACCGCGATGGATTTCCAATCTGTATCCTGTCCAATTTGCACCGGAACCATACTGGGAGAAGTTGTTCCATTACCCAACTCCCCATACGAATTTATACCCCATCCCCATAATGTCCCATCTGTTTTTATCCCAAAAGTTACATAATAAGAACCGGTGATTGTTTTCCAATTAGTATCAGTACCAACCTGCATCGGAGTCAAAACGGTATTTGTCGTTCCGGTACCTAATGTTCCATTCACATTATACCCCCATGCCCATAGTGTTCCATTGGTTTTAACAGCTAAACTTCCTAATCCTGCTGCGGAAACGGTTTCCCAATCGGCATCGACACCAAGTTGAACCGGTATCCTTTTATCTATCAACGTACCATCGCCCAATTGACCGGAAGCATTATTTCCCCAGGTCCATAAGGTCCCATCGGATTTAATACCGATACTATGATGGTATCCATTGGCAATTGTTTTCCAGCATTGTGCGTTTATTACAATAGTAACAAGAAGTAATAATAGAGTAAATTTTTTTTTCATAATTAAACATAAATTAAATTACATCACACTACACCTTCCGGAAATCTCCTTATAAAATTATTCAGCATATAATTTCTTATCGATAATACGAGCGTAATAATCCTGTACAAAGGCCTTACAAGCCACTTCAAGATCATCCATTTCCTTATTTCGGTTGCCGATCAGATTTTTCTCCAAACCTTTATCGGCAATCGCATAAAACCCGGTCGCTTTCTTACCGTCGAACAAACAGATATAATTACCGCGTTGGAACTGATACTGCGTTCCATTATAATTGATCACAAACGGTTTAATCGCTTTTTCACCTATCAAACTTCTTCCCCAGCTACGGAACGGCTTATCATATCCGATCATATCCAATAAAGTCGGATAAATATCGATTTGCTGCGCCAACTCCTTATTCTCTCCCTTCAGACTACCATCCGGTTTGTAGATCAGAATAGGCACCGCCGAACGGTTGATCACCTTAGCATATTCATCATAGGCCACCTGATTACAATGATCGGCTGTGATTACAAAAATCGTATTCTGGAACCACGGTTCTTTTCTGGCCGCTTCAAAGAATTTTTTAAACGCATAATCCGTATAACCTACAACCTGATGCATCGGCACCGTACCCATTGGAAACTTCCCTTTAAATTTCTCAGGAACCACAAACGGCTCGTGTGACGATACGGTAAAAATAGTTCCCATAAACGGTTGCTTTTTCGCATCAAACGTCTTTTTCATATATTGAAAAAACGGCTCATCCCATATTCCCCAGGAACCGTCGAAATCGGCATCGTTATTATATTCCGTTTTACCATAATAGTGATCAAAACCTAATATATTTCCAAATCCAAGGAATCCCATCGAACCGTTTGGCGCTCCGTGGAAAAACGAGGTATCGTAACCTTCTTCTTTTAAAGTCGAAACCAGCGACTGGATTTTTTGTTTCGGATAAGGCGATGAGGTAAAGGCATCCTGAAAAGAAGGAATCCCGGCCAAAACCGAAGACATTCCGTGAATCGATTTACTTCCGTTTGCAAAAGCATTCGAAAAAATAAGACTGTGTTGCGCCAATGAATCGATAAACGGCGTATAACTCACAAATCCCGGAATTTTAGTATCCTTATTAAAGGCACCGATATACTCTCTTCCATAACTTTCGGTTATAAAGATGACAATATTCGGTTTGGTTTTCGGATTATTACGATAGTGTTTAATCGGTTCCAATTCGCGTTGCACTACTTCCGGCGACACTAAATCCACCTTTTTAAAACTGGTGGTTCCCATAGTACGAATAACCGCAAAAGGCGTATTCAGTACAATATCGGCGTGTTCCGGTTTCGTTACATAGCGATTGGCATCCACAATATTAATCGGACGCGTACTCTTTTTAAAGTCACCACGGATTCCACCCACAGCCAGAACCGCAATGGTAACCAATCCTAAAATCGACGACACGAAGTATTTCACTTTATTTTCGTGTTGTACCTCTTTTACTTTTACCTTTTTATACAAATAAACCCAAAGGATCGCACACAGGAAGAACAACGCATATACATGCCAGTAGCTCACAATAAAGCGCGAAAACATATTTCCTTTATTCGATTCGTTTTTCACGATATCCATAATGGCAATAGTCGTACGGGCATAAGTAAAACGATAATAGATAAAGTCGACAAAATTGGTCGCAAATCCAATCAGGTTACAAATAAAATACAGATAGAACAAAAACTTCTGATATCCTTTTTTAGTTGTAATCCATAACGGAAGAATCGAACAAACCACAAACAAGGCGTTGAGATACAAAATTGCCGCTGTGTCGAAAACCATTCCGTGATACGCCAAAGCCAGAAAATCGGAAACCGAATCCACCTTTAGCATTTTATAATTATAAGCAAAGAATAGCACACGGGCGATAAAGTAGAACACATACGCTAAAAACAGTCGGTAGAATAAAGCCTTATATTCCTGGATACGATAATTGGAATTCATATAAAAGTTACAAAATCAAAATTATAAAGGAATCAAAATTACAAAATTACCGATACCGCTTCCACAATTATGAATTTTAAATTTTTTGATTTGAGTTTTTTTTATAATTTGCAGTAACTAAATGCGCAAAACATGACTGACGTTACACGTTTATTTGATTTTCCATACTATCAACTGGAAAAATACAACCTGCCGGATGCCTTGGTAACCAAATATAATGGAGAATGGATTAAGACTTCTACCAAAGAATATCTGGATAAGGCCAATGCACTTTCCAGAGCACTATTGCGAATGGGAATCCAGAAAAACGATAAAATTGCAATTATCTCGTCCAATAACAGAACGGAATGGAACATTACCGATATTGGAGTTTTACAAACCGGTGCTCAAACTGTTCCGGTCTATCCAACCATTTCCGAAGAAGATTACCAATATATATTAGGTCATTCCGAAGCGCAATACTGCTTTATTTCCGATATCGAGGTTTTTAATAAGATAAATGCGATTCGTCACAATGTACCTTCCTTAAAAGAAATCTACTCCTATAATGTAATAGACGGTTGTAAAAACTGGTCCGAAGTTTTGGAATTAGGAAAAGACGAAAGCAACCAACAGGAAGTTGAAGACCGAAAAAATAGTATTGTCACCACCGATTTAGCAACTTTAATCTACACTTCCGGAACAACGGGAAGACCAAAAGGCGTTATGCTAAGTCACCAAAATATCGTTTCGAACGTATTGGCCAGCTCGGTACGCGTACCCTTACGAGCCGGAAGCACACGCGGATTAAGCTTCTTACCCGTTTGTCATATTTTCGAAAGAATGATTTTATACCTATACCAATATTACGGAATCTCCATCTATTTTGCCGAAAGCATCGATAAGATGAGCGATAACCTAAAAGAGGTAAAACCACATGTAATGACAGCTGTTCCGCGTTTACTGGAAAAAGTTTACGATAAAATCTACGCCAAAGGAGCCGATTTAAGCGGTATCAAGAAAAAACTGTTTTTCTGGGCGATCGATTTAGGACTGCATTATAAGCCGTATGGTGAAAATGGTTGGTGGTATGAAAAGAAACTATCCATTGCCCGCAAACTGATCTTTAGCAAATGGCAGGAAGGTTTAGGCGGACAACTGGAACTAATGGTTTCCGGTAGTGCTGCTTTACAACCGCGACTAACCCGTGTTTTTGCCGCAGCCGGAATTCCGATTATGGAAGGCTACGGATTAACCGAAACATCTCCGGTAATTGCCGTAAATGATCAACGTAACCGCGGATTCAAAATTGGCACCGTTGGAAAAGTACTGGACAACCTGGAAGTAAAGATCGCCGAAGATGGCGAAATCTTATGCAAAGGCCCAAGCATTATGATGGGCTATTATAAAGATGACGAAAAAACCGCAGAAGCGCTACAGGATGGCTATTTCCACACTGGCGACATCGGAGAGATCGACAGCGAAGGTTTCCTTAAAATAACCGACCGTAAAAAAGAGATGTTCAAAACATCCGGCGGAAAATACATCGCGCCGCAGATTATCGAAAACACCATGAAGCAATCCCGTTTTATCGAGCAGATCATGGTAATTGGTGATGGCGAAAAAATGCCGGCGGCGTTTATTCAGCCAAGTTTCGACTTCCTTAAAGAATGGGCAAGCCGAAAACACCTTGCTATAGGAACCACCAATGAAGAGATTGTAGCCAACGAACAGGTTATCGAACGAATCAAAGAAGAAGTCGATCATATCAATAAAAAATTCGGTCATTGGGAACAAATCAAAAAATTTGAACTCACCGCAAATGTCTGGTCTATCGATGGTGGCGAACTCACACCAACGTTAAAACTCAAAAGAAAGATCATCAAAGAGAAATACCAGAATCTCTATGATAAAATCTACCAGAACTCTTAAAAAAATAAAGATACTCCTCATACCCGAGGAGTTTTTTTTTATTTAACTTAAAATTAATTCAACAGTATTATGCATGCATAGTATTTTTTTGTATATTTGAAATCACTGAAGAAAAATGAAAGATAAAACAATTGATTATGTTTTACGCGCAACCTGGCAGGCTGTTGCACGAATGTACAACGAAGAGGCGACCAAATACGGCGCCACGATGGCTACAGGATTTGCATTATTGAGCATCGATCGGGAAAACGGAACGCCATCGACCGCTTTAGGTCCCAAAATGGGAATGGAAGCGACGAGTTTAACGCGAACCTTAAAATCGATGGAAGATAAAGGACTAATAATCCGTAAAAAAAATCCGGTCGACGGTCGCGGTGTTCTAATCTACCTGACCAAACTCGGAAAAGAAAAACGCGAACTTTCCAAAGCCACCGTTTTAAAATTCAATGAGACCGTAAAACAAAACATCAGCGAAGAAAAGCTCAACCACTTCATGGAAGTTGCCGAGATCATCAACGAATTGATTTTGGATAAAACCATTTTTAATTCGGAAGAGGATTCTAAATAATTATAGTACTAATTGATTCCGGGTGATAAAATCGTTCGGAATCATCCAAACAAAGAAAACAGTAATTACAAATGAAACGACTAATCAAAAAAGTTGCGGTTATTGGTTCGGGAATTATGGGATCGGGTATTGCCTGCCATTTTGCCAATATCGGTGTGGAAGTATTACTTCTGGATATTGTTCCGAGAGAATTAACCGATGCTGAACAAAAAAAAGGATTGACATTAGAAAGTAAAGTGGTTCGAAACCGGGTGGTTAACGAACACCTTGCGAACGCTTTAAAATCGAAACCGGCTCCTATTTATGATCAAAAGTTCGCCAGCCGAATTACTACCGGTAATACGGAAGACGATTTAGCCAAAATTAAAGACGTCGACTGGATCATAGAGGTTGTAGTAGAACGTTTGGATATCAAACAAAAAGTATTCGAACAAATCGAGCAATTCCGTAAACCGGGAACGCTTATCACTTCCAATACATCCGGAATTCCAATCAAATTTATGAGCGAGGGACGCAGTGAGGATTTCCAAAAACACTTCTGCGGAACCCACTTCTTTAACCCGGCCCGTTACTTAAAATTATTCGAAATCATACCGGGACCAAAAACAGCCCCGGAAGTACTGGATTTCTTAAACAATTACGGTGAAAAATTCCTGGGTAAAACCTCGGTAGTCGCCAAAGACACTCCTGCATTTATCGGTAACCGTATCGGAATCTTCGGAATCATGAGCCTTTTCCACCTGGTAAAAGACATGGGACTAACAATCGAAGAAGTAGACAAACTAACCGGACCGGTGATTGGTCGTCCTAAATCGGCGACTTTCCGTACGGTAGACGTGGTAGGTTTGGACACTCTGGTTCACGTAGCCAATGGTTTATACGAAAACTGTCCGCAGGACGAAGCACATGACCTGTTCAAACTTCCGGATTTTATCAATACCATGATGACCAACAACTGGTTGGGAAGCAAAACCGGGCAAGGTTTCTACAAAAAAGTAGACAAAGACATTTTATCCTTAGATTTAGATACACTGGAATACCGCGCGGCTAAAAAAGCCTCGTTTGCAACATTGGAATTAACCAAAACGATCGATAAACCGATCGACCGCTTTAAAGTCCTTGTAAAAGGAAAAGACAAAGCCGGTGAATTCTACCGTAAAAACTTTACGGCAATGTTTGCCTATGTTTCCAATAGAATCCCTGAAATTTCGGACGATCTTTATAAAATTGACGATGCGATGAAAGCCGGATTCGGATGGGAAAACGGTCCGTTTGAAATCTGGGACGCTATCGGTGTAGCCAAAGGTATCGAACTGATGCAAACTGAAGGATTGGCTCCGGCAGCCTGGGTAACCGAAATGCTGGCTTCCGGAAACGATAGTTTCTACACCGTTAAAGATGGTATCACGCATTACTACAATATCGCATCCAAATCTCAGGTAAAAGTACCGGGACAAGATGCTTTTATCATCCTGAACAACATCCGCGAAAGCAAAAAAATATGGAGTAACAGCGAATCTGTGATTCAAGATTTGGGCGACGGAATTATCAACATCGAATTCCAGTCCAAAATGAACTCCATTGGCGGTGGTGTGATTCAGGGAATCAACAAAGCCATCGACCTGGCTGAAAAAAACTATAATGGTCTTGTAATTGGTAACCAAGCGGCCAACTTCTCTGTTGGTGCTAACCTTGCCATGATCTTTATGATGGCCGTAGAACAGGAATACGACGAATTAAATATGGCGATCAAAGCCTTCCAGGATACCATGATGCGCGTACGCTATTCCGGAATTCCGGTTATTGCAGCACCACACGGAATGACTTTAGGCGGTGGATGTGAAATGAGTATGCATGCCGACAAAGTGGTAGCCGCTGCCGAAACCTATATCGGACTGGTAGAGTTTGGTGTTGGGGTTATTCCAGGCGGAGGCGGATCAAAAGAAATGGCTTTACGCGCCGCCGACACTTTCCACAAAAATGACGTTGAATTAAACGTTTTACAGGAGTATTTCCTAACCATCGGTATGGCCAAAGTAGCCACGTCGGCCTATGAAGCCTACGATTTAGGTATCCTTCAAAAAGGAAAAGACGTCGTGGTGGTTAACAAAGACCGTCAGATTGCCGAGGCTAAAAAACACGCCCTGTTAATGGCCGAAGCCGGTTATACGCAACCGGTAAAACGCAAAGACATTAAAGTACTTGGAAAACAGGCTTTGGGAATGTTTTTAGTGGGAACCGACAGTATGGAAGCCGGAAAATATATCTCCGAACACGATAAGAAAATTGCCAACAAACTGGCTTATGTAATGGCCGGAGGTGATTTATCCGAACCAACATTGGTAAACGAACAATATCTATTGGATTTAGAGCGCGAGGCTTTCCTATCGCTTTGTACCGAAAGAAAAACACTGGAGCGTATTCAGTTTATGTTAACCAAAGGAAAACCGCTTCGTAATTAATCCATATGGATTTGAGTAGCACTTAACATCCATTATTCAAAACAAAACTATGAAAACAGCCTATATAGTAAAAGCATACCGGACAGCCGTTGGTAAAGCACCAAAAGGAGTGTTCCGTTTTAAAAGACCCGACGAACTGGCCGCCGAAACCATCGAATATATGATGAATGAGTTGCCAAACTTCGACAAAACCCGTATCGACGACGTAATGGTAGGAAATGCCATGCCGGAAGCCGAGCAGGGATTAAACGTAGGGCGACTGATTTCCCTTATGGGATTAAAAATTGAAGATGTACCGGGCGTAACCGTAAACCGTTACTGTGCGTCGGGAATCGAAACTATTGGTATGGCCACTGCCAAAATCCAGGCTGGTATGGCCGACTGTATTATTGCCGGTGGTGCCGAAAGTATGAGTTATATTCCAATGGGTGGTTACAAACCAACCCCGGATTATAAAGCCGCTGCAGCCGGACACGAAGATTATTACTGGGGAATGGGATTGACTGCCGAAGCCGTGGCCAAACAGTTTAATGTTTCCCGTGAGGATCAGGATGAGTTTTCGTACCAGTCGCATCAAAAAGCTTTAAAAGCGCAGGCGGAAGGAAAGTTTGACAAACAAATCGTTCCGATCACCGTTGAGCATGTTTATATTGACGAAAAAGGCAAAAAAGCAAGTAAATCTTATGTTGTAAATAAAGATGAAGGACCAAGAGCCGATACGTCTAAAGAAGCCTTAGGAAAACTGCGACCGGTTTTTGCCGCCGACGGAAGTGTAACAGCCGGTAACTCGTCACAAATGAGTGATGGTGCTGCTTTTGTACTGGTAATGTCGGAAGAAATGGTAAAAGAATTAAATCTGGAACCAATTGCACGACTGGTAAACTATGCTGCTGCCGGAGTAGAACCCCGAATCATGGGAATCGGACCGGTAAAAGCTATTCCAAAAGCCTTAAAACAAGCCGGATTAAAACAATCCGATATTGAATTGATCGAATTAAACGAAGCTTTTGCGGCACAAAGTTTGGCAGTAATCCGCGAATTGGATTTGAATCCGGAGATCATCAACGTTAACGGAGGAGCCATTGCCTTAGGTCACCCACTAGGATGTACCGGAGCGAAGTTATCCGTTCAATTATTCGACGAAATGAAACGACGCGGCAATAAATACGGAATGGTCACGATGTGTGTCGGTACCGGACAAGGCGCAGCGGGGATTTATGAATTATTGTAACAAATTTTGAATGATGAATTTTAAATTTTAAATGCCATGAAGACCGATAATTTAATCGCAGATAAAACCTTTGAATTTGCCATTTCCATTATCAGTCTTTATACACAATTACAAAATGAAAAAGAATTCATCATTTCAAAACAACTAATGCGATGTGGAACCAGTATTGGTGCCAATGTAGAAGAAGCTATTGCAGCACAGTCGAAACGAGATTTTATTCATAAAATGTCCATTGCTTCCAAAGAAGCCCGCGAAACCAAATACTGGTTGCGGTTATTGGATAAGTCAGTAGTCACTAAAATTTCAGTCGACAACTACCTTACCGAGATTGGACATATTATCAATATCATCACCAAAATTGTAAAAACGTCGCAAGAACATATTTCTAAATAATTTAAAATTTAAAATTCAACATTTAAAATAACCACACAATGAGCGATATCACCAGAGGAGGTCAATTCCTTGTAAAAGAAACAAAATGTGAAGACATCTTCACGCCTGAGGATTTCTCAGAAGAGCAGTTAATGATGCGTGACTCGGTTAAAGAGTTTGTCGATAAAGAATTATGGCCAAACAAAGACCGTTTTGAAAAGAAAGACTATGCTTTTACCGAAGAATGCATGCGTAAAGCCGGTGAACTGGGTCTTTTAGGAGTTGCCGTTCCGGAAGCTTATGGCGGATTGGAAATGGGATTCGTATCGACCATGTTGGTATGTGATTATATCTCCGGTGCCACCGGATCGTTCTCTACTGCATTTGGAGCGCATACCGGAATCGGAACCATGCCTATTACCCTTTACGGAACAGAAGAACAAAAGAAAAAATACGTCCCAAAACTAGCCACAGGCGAATGGTTCGGGGCCTACTGTTTAACAGAACCGGGAGCCGGATCGGATGCTAATTCCGGAAAAACCAAAGCCGTTTTATCGGAAGATGGAAAAAGCTATAAAATCACCGGACAGAAAATGTGGATTTCCAATGCCGGTTTCTGTAGCGTTTTTATCGTATTCGCCCGAATTGAAGATGATAAAAACATCACCGGATTTATTGTAGAAAACGTACCGAATAACGGAATCACTCTTGGAGAAGAAGAACACAAACTGGGAATCCGCTCCTCTTCTACCCGTCAGGTATTCTTTAACGATACCGTAGTACCGGTAGAAAATATGCTGGCCGGACGTGGTGAAGGATTTAAAATCGCCATGAACGCATTAAACGTGGGGCGTATCAAACTGGCTGCCGCTTGTTTGGACGCACAACGTAGAACCATTTCCGGAGCGGTAAAATATGCCAACGAAAGAATTCAGTTTAATACACCAATTGCCAATTTTGGAGCGATCCGTTCCAAATTAGCCGAAATGGCTGCTTCGTGTTATGCCGGAGAAAGTGCTTCGTATCGCGCTGCTAAAAGCATTGAAGATCGAATCAACGCTCGTATAGCCGAAGGCGCTTCCCATCAGGAAGCCGAATTAAAAGGTGTGGAAGAATTCGCAATCGAATGTTCGATCCTGAAAGTAGCCGTATCGGAAGATATCCAAAACTGTTCCGACGAAGGAATCCAGATTTTTGGAGGTATGGGATTCTCGGAAGATACCCCAATGGAAAGTGCTTGGCGTGATGCTCGTATTGCCCGTATTTATGAAGGGACAAACGAGATCAACCGTATGTTATCCGTAGGAATGCTAATCAAAAAAGCCATGAAAGGTCATGTGGATCTGTTAGGACCTGCTATGAAAGTAGCTGAAGAACTGATGGGTATTCCTTCTTTTGATACTCCGGATTATTCCGAATTATTCGCAGAAGAAAAAGAACTAATCGGGAAACTGAAAAAAGCCTTCCTGATGGTAGCCGGAAGTGCCGTACAAAAATACGGACCGGATCTGGATAAACACCAACAGTTGTTAATGGCGGCTGCCGATATGCTGATTGAAATTTATGTTGCGGAAAGTGCCATCTTACGTACTGAAAAAACAGCCAAAGCCAACGGTGCCGAAAATGTAAAAGAGCAAATTGCGATGGCGCAGTTATACCTGTACCATGCGACAGATATCGTTACCCTAAAAGGAAAAGAAGGAATCGCTTCTTTTGCCGAAGGTGACGAACAACGTATGATGCTAATGGGACTACGTCGCTTTACAAAATATACGAATGTGCCAAATGTAGTGGCACTACGAGAAATTATTGCCGACAAATTGATAAAAGAAAATCATTACTGTTATTAATAGGCAATAACTATTTTTGGTTTAGTTTGTTTAAAAAAGACCGCTTAACAGCAATGTTTGGCGGTTTTTTTATACGATTTAGGATCCTCACGGTTTAAAAAATCCCTAACTTTGATAAAAACATAAGTCATGAAAAAAATAGTATTGGTCGCTATGGGATTGGGTGTACTCCTAACCGGGTGTAAAACCAAAACCGAATCGAAAATAAACGAACTTAAAATTGCTTTAGAGCCGAAAAGCAACACCAAAACCGAAGGAACGGTAACCTTTTCCGAAAAAGACGGCAAAGTAACTTTTACTGCTGCTATTTCCGGACTAACACCGGGCGTACACGCCATCCATATCCATGAAAAAGCAGATTGTTCTTCTGCCGATGCCACTTCTGCCGGCGGACACTGGAATCCGACGTTTAAAAAACACGGAAAATGGGGTCAGGGAGAATACCACAAAGGCGACATCGGTAATTTTACTGCCGATGCAAAAGGAAATGGAAAAATCACGCTCACGACAGACGAATGGTGTATCGGATGTGGAGATGCGACCAAAGACGTCCTTGGAAAAGCAATCATCGTTCACCAGGGAGCGGATGATTTTGTAACACAGCCAACCGGTAATGCCGGCGGACGTGTAGCCTGTACGGCAATTATCCGTTAAAAAAATAATCCGGGAGCATTTCGGAAATTTGAGAACGCTTCCGGATACTATTTTTAAAAACTTATTGACATCTTTGTTATCCGACAAATAAAAAAAGTAGCTTTGTGGAATAATTTTCGACAATGATTAACCCTTCAATTAACGGTTGGATAGATAAGTTTTTTATTAAGCAAAGTCCTTTGCCGTTGCCTGTTGTGGTATACCCCAAAGAATTCTATAACAGCGTTCGTAAAACCGGATTTATTTACGGACATGTGGTCAATTTTGTGACCGACAAACCCATTGAAACCAAAGGCTGGACTTCGGAAGAACTTACCAAAGTTGCACTATTAAACAGTCTTTATGGTGTTTATGGTCTGATTACCCATGATTCCGATCCCAAGACATTTATCCAAAAAGCCATTGTTTTTTACAACCAGATGAATCCGGAAGGCTTTAACCTGCTCAAAAAGATGCTACCGAGTTCTTTGCCGAGCAACGAACTGGAGAAAATGATCAGCGAGCGGGTACGTACCAACGATAACATCATCAGTAAAAACTTTTCGCATATCCTGACCAATGCCTTACTGTTTATGGACGTACTGGCCTTTCGTCAATACCTGTTGCATGGGGAAATCCCGAATAATTATCTAAAAAAACTGGAAGAAACCATTGTAAACCTTGTGGCTTTGGCGTTAAATACCAAAACCAACAAATCGAATTACGATGATTTACTAATCAAACTATTTGAATCTTCTGTACGTTTTACCAAGTTTAACACCTTGAGTATTCAGGACATTCAAATGCTTGAACTGGACTATTTCAGTTCGCCTCTGGAAAAAAACTATTTATTGGATATTACCGGTATGGCGCTGTGGAGTGATGCCGTTCTCGAAGAATCGGAAACCCGGTTTATGTACAACCTCGCGGAACAATTACAAATCGATCGGGAATATGCCGTGGAAAGTATTTGTGCCATCGATGAATTTATCATGAAATACCAAAAGGAGATTCCGTATTTCCGTTATTCCAATCCGGTAAAGCATTTTTATGATCAGGCGACACAAAACGTAATTGTCCTGATTACACGTAATAAAAACCGTCTTTTAAAAGAGATCAGCGAAAGCGGAGAATTGATGGTATTATTGGCCAAATCGACGCACAAAGACCTCGATCCGAAGGAAAAGAAAAAAATGAAAAAGCAATTGCTGGATATTTGCAAAACGATTCCGTCGTTAACGATTTTCCTTTTGCCGGGTGGCAGTTTGCTTCTTCCTATCCTAATCAAATTTATTCCGAAATTATTGCCTTCGGCTTTTAACGAAAATCTGGATATTGAATCATAAAACCTACTAGGTGTAAGTAGTAAAACCTGACAGGTCTTGGAGAGCTGTCAGGTTTAGCAAATAAAAAAAGGCTGTCTTCCGACAGCCTTTTTTACAAATCCAATTGGTATATTTCATCTAAGTCTTTATCGGAACTTAAATTGACTTTTAAATCGGTAATATAACCGGACCGTAACCCGTAAACCCAACCGTGCAAATGCAACTCCTGTTCCTCTTTCCAGGCCGCCTGCACGATGGAGGTCTTGGCCAGGTCATATACCTGTTCGGTTACATTTAATTCGACAAAACGGTTAAATTTATCATTTTCGTCCGGAATCGCATCGAGTTCTTTTTTATGGAGACGGTATACATCTTTAATATGCCGGATCCAATTGTCGATAATCCCGATCGAACTGTTGGTCATCGCGGCTTTAATTCCGCCACAACCATAATGTCCGCATACAATAATATGTTTGACTTTTAACGCGTTCACGGCATAGTCGAGTACGCTCAACATATTCATATCGGAATGTACGACCATATTGGCGATATTCCGGTGTACAAAAACTTCTCCCGGTTGCGCGCCAATAATCTCATTTGCCGGAACACGGCTGTCGGAACAACCGATCCACAATAATGGTGGCTTCTGACTTTGGGATAACCGAATAAAATAATCCGGATCGTTACTTAATTTCGATTCGACCCATTTTTCATTATTTTCGATTAACTTTTTATAAAACTCACTCATTATGATCAGTATTTCCGGAAGCGGATTCTTTTTTAGTCGTGTAAAATTTCTTTCATAAACTGAACTTCACCGGTTTCGATATCATAGTAAGCACCGGCGATTCCAATTTGTCCTGATTCGAAAAGTTCGCGCAATACGTCGCTTCTATCCAAAATCTCATCCATAGTATGGATTACGTTATGTTGTGCAACAGCACTTACCAAAGTCGGATCGGTTGGATCCACTCCCGGCATTTCGGCTTTAACTTCGTTAACCGAAACCTGTACTTTGCTTAAAAGGTTTGTCAAATGTCCTAATTCGGCACCTTGACACGCTCCTTTAATCGCACCACATTTGCTATGTCCTAAAACAACGATTAGTTTGGTACCGGCCAGTTTACAAGCAAACTCCATACTTCCCAAAATATCGTCATTTAAAATATTTCCGGCGATTCTCGCACTGAAAATATCCCCTAATCCCTGATCAAAAATCAATTCGGCTGAAGTACGGCTATCGATACAACTTAAAACGATGGCAAAAGGAAACTGACCGTCTTTGGTGTCGTTTACCTGCTCCAATAAATTTCGGTTTACTTTTAAATTGTTTACAAATCGTTCGTTACCTTCTTTTAAAAACTGAAGTGCTTTTGCTGGTGTTACTGTAGCTTGTGTTTCTGCTGTATGTGCTTTCATTTTTATACTTTTTGGAAGCGTTTTTGATTAGAGCCAACTTAAAAGTAAGCTTTTAATGGTTTAAAATTACTCATTAATCCAGAAATGACTCTAATTTTTCGCTTATTTATTATTAGTTACTTTTTTAATTTACTTATTTTGAATGTTCTACAAATACGTTCTTCTTATCCGAATGGGTATTTTCCAATTCGTATTCGTCTTTAAAACCGACTAAATGTACTTCGATATTGTCTTCTACAGCGCGGATCGCTTTAAACTCTTTGATTAAATCTTGAACATCATGCGCAATATAAACCGTATCGGATGCATTAATAATCACTTTCGAATTCTCCGGGATTTCGTTTAATGTATTTTTGATCGCGGCTTTGTTCAGGAACGAAACTTCCTGCGCCAGGTCGATATGGATGATATCGCCATCGTGGTATTCCTCCTTACGGAAATTGTAGGCTCTTTTATGATTTCCACGCAATACGGCAAATACACTGATCACAATTCCCAACAACACTCCTTTTAAAAGATCGGTAAAAACAACCCCTAATAAAGTCGCGATAAACGGAACGAACTGGTATTTTCCTTTATGCCAGAAATGCATGATTACCGCTGGTTTGGCCAATTTATAACCTACCAATAATAAAACCGCTGCTAAAGTCGCCAAAGGAATTTTGTTTAATAAAAATGGAATACTTACCACACTAATCAATAATAAAAGACCGTGGATAATCGCCGACATTTTAGATTGCGCCCCTGCATTGGCATTGGCAGACGAACGTACTACTACCGAGGTCATCGGTAAACCACCTAATAACGAACTTACCATGTTTCCTACTCCCTGTGCTTTTAATTCCACATTGGTGTTGGTGAATCGTTTGTGCACATCCATACGGTCGGCCGCTTCGATACACAACAAGGTTTCAATAGACGCTACGATAGCAATTGTAAAGGCCACCATCCATACTTTCGGATTCGTGATAGACGCAAAATCCGGTAGTACGATAATTTCTTTTACATCGTCAAAAGAAGTCATTACCGGTAAGGCTACCAAATGTTCTTTTGCAATGGCTAATGAACTTCCCGTTTGTAGAAATATTTCGTTGATCAATATTCCCAAGATAACAGCAACCAAAGCACCCGGAACCAATTTGATTCTTTTTAGGAAACCGATTTTATCCCAAGAGATTAGAATTGCTAGTGAAATTAAGGTAATGATCACAGAACCCAGATTAATATAATCCAAGGCACCTAAAAGTGACGAAAACGTATTACCGCCTTCTAGTTGCTGAAAAGCCTGATCACCTTCAAAATCAGCATCATACCCTATAGCATGCGGAATTTGTTTTAATATGATGATCACTCCGATACCTGCCAACATTCCTTCAATAACATTGGTTGGGAAATAGTTGGAAATACTTCCGGCTTTAATAAACCCTAAGATGATCTGGATTAATCCGGCCAAGAAAACGGCCAGTAAAAATACGTCGAACGCGTTCAGGTCGGTAATGGCTGTCAGTACAATAGCTGTTAACCCGGCAGCCGGACCCGAAACACTAATATGCGATTGGCTTAAATAACCTACAATGATACCACCGACAACTCCGGCGATAATTCCTGAAAATAATGGTGCACCCGATGCCATGGCTATACCAAGACACAACGGTAACGCAACCAAAAATACTACTAAACCCGAAGCAAAGTCAGCCTTCAGGTTAGCAAAAAGATTGATTTTTTTTGTCATAACCGATAAAGTATAATACAATTAGATTGTAAGCGTGTAGAAGACGCTTAAATGGCGAACGCAATGTTCCTGTAATTGAATTATACCTGTTCGGGAGGAGGAGAGAAGATTTCTCTGAAACGATTGTCGTGTTTCAGGGTGTTTTCGAAGGTAATAACCGCAGCGTTTTGTTTTGGAGCAAAGAAAACCGGATCCTGGAATTCGAATTTCAACTGTGCTTTGGTTTCTTTGATTTCTTTTACCGTTTCTTCTTCAGAAAGGCTGTAAACCATAGACGTATCGGTATCGCTCTTCAGGAATCCAACAATAGTAGGAGTTGCCAGAAAAGTGATAAACAGAAGTAATACTATTTTTACCAATACTTTCATGCCGCGAACTTACAAAAAAAATGATGTAAAAAAAGTTAAGTGAAAAACAATTAATATTTCTTTAATACTTTTTCACTTAACTTTTGAATTTTTATGAATTTTCAGTCTTTTAAATTTCTTCTTCCAACCAGGCTTTCATCATCCACATGGTTTTTTCCTGCTCTTTAATAAAGTCACTCATCATGGAGTTGGTTCCTTCATCATCAATTTCGGCCGATTGACTCAGGATTACTCTTTCAATTTTTAACAAGTCGGTTAAGGAAGCGATGATCAGATGAACGGCTTCTTCGTCGTTGGAAATATTGTGACCAACTGGCAGTTTGTTGTTTTTAATATAATCGTCGAAAGTATGCAACGGCGTTGCTCCTAAAGTCAGCACACGTTCGGCAATCAAATCTACTTTTAACTGCGCATCGTTGTATAATTCTTCAAACTTCACATGCAAATCAAAAAAGCGCTTTCCTCTGATGTTCCAATGCAAACCTCTCAGATTTTGGTAATACACCTGAAAATTGGCTAATAAAATGTTTAATTCGGCTACTAAAACTTTTGTTTCTTTAACGGGTAATCCAAGGCTGTTCGTTTTCATGTTACTTGTGTTTAAAGATTATACTACAAATTTAACCAAAAATAAGCCGGTGAACTATAATTATTATTGATACTTTTTATATTTTTATCGAAAATTTCTATAAAAATGACCATCACACAATTATATTACGTATTAGCCGTAGCCGAACACAAGAATTTTACGCTAGCCGCCGAAAAATGTTTTGTAACCCAACCGACATTGAGTATGCAGATCCAGAAATTGGAAGACGAGTTGGAAGTTCTGATATTTGATCGCAGTAAAAAGCCGATACAATTAACCGAAATAGGTCAGAAAATTGTTTCTCAGGCCAAAAATATTGTCAATGAATCCGATCGGATTAAAGATATCGTCGATCAGCAAAAAGGATTTATTGGCGGCGAATTTAAAGTGGGGATTATCCCGACGGTTATGCCTACCCTGTTACCGATGTTCCTGACCAATTTTGTCAATCGCTATCCGAAAGTAAATCTGATCATCGAAGAACACAATACGGAGGAGATTATCAAACGCTTAAAAAACGGTCATCTGGACGTTGCCATAGCCGCAACACCTCTGGAAGAAGACAATTTAAAAGAAATCGTATTATATTATGAACCGTTTGTAGCCTATATTCCGGAAAACCACCGAAACTTTGACAAGACCGAAATCGACATCAACGATCTGGATCTGGATTCCATTTTGTTATTACAGGACGGTCATTGTTTCCGCGACGGCATTCTGAACTTATGTAAAAACAAAGGAAATTTTACCGATACCAAATTCCATATTGAAAGTGGTAGTTTTGAAACACTGATCAAACTGGCCGACGAAGGATTGGGGACTACCCTGCTTCCGTATTTACATACGCTCGATTTAAAAGAAAAAGACAAATTAAAATTACGTCATTTTAAAGAGCCGCGTCCGGCGCGTGAAGTCAGTCTTATTTTTCCGAAAAGCGAGCTAAAAAGCCATATTATAGAAGCGCTACGCAGTACGATTGCCGGTGTGATTAAAGGTGCTATTGCCTTTCACAACGTCGAGATTATAAGTCCGCTTAAAAACAAAAAAGGAGTCTACTAACAGACTCCTTTTTTTCATTGATTAACGTATATAAGACATTGTTTTAACTCGGGCTTGCCTACGGTATAATGTAATAACCAATCTCGTAATTGGTCGACTTCGTAAGGTAATAAGTTTTTTAGGGCTTTTTCTAACTCTTTACAAAATAACTTTGGGTCAAAGCTTACTCTTTCTAAAATAGATTTGGTGTAAGTAAACATAGCTCTTGGCATAATCTACAAGCATTAATGGGTTAATTCAAGGGTAAGAACGTAACTACTCTCGTAAATCTACAAAACGAAAGCCTATTTATTAGGCAAACGTACAAATTGTTATTTTAGTATAACAAATTCAAAAATTTAACATTTTGTAGCTCTCAACATTTCCCGTTTCCCCGGTGGACCTGGTAATTTTTCAGTTTTAAATCCTGCTTCCTGAAGCGCTCTTTTGATAGGACCTCTGCAGGCGTAGGTTACCAGCGTTCCTTTTTCCTGTAGCGCATCAAACATGATTTTAAAAATCTCCGTTGTCCAGAGTTCCGGTTGAACATGAAATCCGAATGCATCAAAGTAAATCAAATTAAATCGATTTTTGTAATCTATTTCGTTAAAGTATTGTTGCCTTTTTGTTAAAGTGAAATACGGCGACAGTACTGTTGGCGCCTCCCAGAGAGAATTATGCATCGTTTCAAATACCGATGCATATGCGGTGGCATCCAAAGTCGAAACGTAATTCATATGCTCCCGTTCTTCCTTGCTTATCGGAAATGCTTCCACACCTACATAATCGATATGCTGTTGTTTCTTTTCCGCTTCCAGATAGGTTATAAACGCATTTAATCCGGTTCCGAAGCCGATCTCTAAAACAGCAACGGACTGCTCTTCAAAAAGAGACAGTCCGTTTGCTATAAATACATGTTTTGCTTCCTGTATCGCTCCAAATTTTGAATGATACGTTTCGTCCCAACCTTCAATATAGATCGTGGTTGATCCGTCTGCTGTTTGTATTACTTTTCGATTCAAATTATTTAATATACAGTTTTTTAATTCTCGGAATTGGGCCACCGCACTTTGACTCATGACAACGCACACAGGCATCCACTCCGTTATTAAAATGTGTTTTGGCATTATCCGGATCGGCATAGATCTGTTTTTGTGCCTCAATAAATTTTTTTGCCTGTTCTTTAAAAAAAGCATCATTTTCACTTTCGTCGGTCATCACCGCCTGGTGAATTTTCAGAAAGTGCTCCGGGAAATTCCCTACGGCTTCCCCATTTTTAATCCGGTCTTTTAAACGCTGGTTATCCACATACATCTGCTCCATCAAAGCGGCCATTTCGGACATTTCATACATTTTGAAATCTTTCTTTTCCGATTGCGCAGCCGGTTCCGGCTTTGCATCCGCTTCTTTCCGGTTACAGGAGATTACCAATAGCATGGCTCCGGAAATCCATGCCAAAAACAACATTCTTTTCATTACTTACTAATTAAAACGCCATCGGCCATAAAAGCATACGTAACTTTTGGTTGTTTGATACTGTCGATTTCTGCCTGCGATTTACCACCGTCTTTGGCATAATGTTTCAGTTGTTCCACACTTTCGATATTTACAAAAGCTTTACCATTTACAATAGCTTCCTGGTTAGTCGCATTCATCGGGACAAAAAAGGCGTAATCTTTAAACTTTACAAAAGTCTCTTTACCATCGGTCAGATCCAGTGTCATCCAACAACCTTTTTTCTGACAAACATCTTTGATATTGGATTTGAATTTCAGGTTTACCGTATCTCCTTCTTTCAGATCTTTGAATTTTGCCAACATGGCTTCTTTTGTAATCACACCATCGGCTGTAATACTATCGCCAAAAACAGCATATTCGGTTTTGTTTTCGGCTACTTTGGCATCCTCTTGTTTTTTAGAATTACAACTGGCCAGTGCAATCACTACAGCTGCTAAAAAAATACTTTTTTTCATATATCGTTTGGATTGGTTATTTTGATTATCAATGCCTTACTATATCCAGGTTATCCATGATAATCTGTCCTATTTTAAGACCTTCCAAAGAAACAAATTTATATTGAATATGCATAATTCTAATTTATTTTTTCGCTATTTCCGATTATTTCGAAGGAATTCTATTCAAAAAATAACAATTCAAAAAAAATTTAATAGTTCCTTATTTAATTACATTATTTTTAATCTTACTTTATTAAAAGTGCTTTTTTTAATTAAATTTGCAGCGACACAACAATTTTTTTATCAATTTAAAAATTATGTTTTATTGTTGACCATCAACAATTTAGCCGATTTTTAAAATTAATCGATTAAATGGAATTAAAAACATCAACTGACATTAGAATTATCAAAGCCGACAGCAGCAAAATCAACAGTGTTGATTTTGAGAACCTGACTTTCGGAAATATTTTTACCGACCATATGCTGATTTGTGATTACAATAACGGGAAATGGGAACAGCCGGTTATCATGCCGTATGAACCTTTTACGTTAGATCCATCGGCAAAAGTTTTCCATTACGGACAGGCGATTTTCGAAGGAATGAAAGCCTACAAAGACGAACAGGACGATGTTTGGTTGTTCCGTCCGGATCAGAACTTTGACCGTTTTAACAAATCGGCCGTACGTCTTGCCATGCCGGAAGTTCCGGAAGACGTTTTCCTTGGCGGTTTACACAAGTTACTTGAAATCGAAAAAGAATGGGTTAAAAAAGGATTTGGAAATGCATTATACATCCGTCCTTTTATGATTGCAACCGGATCGGGTGTTGTCGCAGCTCCTTCTACACAATATCGTTTTACCATTATCCTATCGCCGGCAAAATCGTATTATTCCGGTGAAGTAAAAGTAGTAATCGCCGAGCATTTTAGTCGTGCGGCAAACGGAGGAATCGGAGCAGCAAAAGCAGCCGGTAACTATTCCGGACAATTCTATCCGACCAAATTGGCCAACGAACAAGGTTTCCAACAGATTATCTGGACCGATGACGCGACGCATACCAAACTGGAAGAAGCCGGAACGATGAACGTATTTTTCAGAATCAACGATACCTTATATACGGCACCAACCAGCGAGCGTATTCTGGACGGTGTAACCCGTAAGAGTATTATCGAATTGGCAACCAAAGAAGGTATCGACGTACAGGTTCGTCCGGTATTGGTTGACGAGATCGTAGAAGCGGCTAAAAACGGAACTTTACAGGAAATTTTCGGAGCCGGAACTGCTGCAGTAGTGAACCCAATCGTAGGATTCTCGTATAAAGAAACCTATTACGAACTTCCGAAACCGGAAAACTCGTTTGCTACTTTTATCAAGCAACAGTTAACCGGAATTCAGCACAAACAAATTGAAGATACTTTTGAATGGACGGTAAAAATCTAATTCCAAAATAACCGATATAAAAAATCCCGAAGAAACTTCGGGATTTTTTTATTTTAGTATGGTTTCGAAATTCGGTTTAAAATAGTTGGGTCCTTTCATAACCTTTCCATCTTCCCGGTAAATCGGTTTTCCGTCTTCGCCCAACTTACTCATATTACTCCGTTGGATTTCATCAAAAACTTCCTCAATTTTATGTTGTAATCCGTGTTCCAGTATCGTTCCGCATAAAATATAAAGCATATCCCCCAAAGCATCGGCAATTTCGACCAGATCGTTATTTTGTACCGCTTCCAGATATTCCTCATTTTCTTCTTTCATCAGGTTATAACGCAGTAGATTAACCTGTTCGCCCAAATCGGCTTTAGGAAGCTCGCTTACTCCCAGTCCGAAGGATTCATGGAATTCCTGAACGGCCTGTAATTGTTTTTTCATATTCTTTAATTTTACGGTCTAAAATAGAAAATCTCCCGGCAAAACGCTAATTTTGCGTAAAATTAAAATTCATGTTTACATCAGGTCAGCTTTATTTCGCTTTATTCTTTGTTATCGTATTTGTAACCGCTATGATTTATGTATATCGAAAAGACCTGTCGCTCCACAAATTACACTATAAAGGATCCCTTTGGATACTACTGGCGTTTTTTGCTTTTATAGGAATTTTATTTATAATTAAACTGTTTTTGAAAGAATAATTGTTATAACTTTGGACAACTAAATGAAATTTTTTTTAATACTATGCGCGTAGTTAAATACATATTTCTTTTATTACTATTAGCAGCTGTTGCACTAACGGTTTATATTGCTACTCAAGCCGGTACGTTCGATGTACAGCGAAGCAGGGTGATTCACGCAACACCGGCGGCTTTATTTAATTATGTAGACGACTACAAAAATTGGGACGATTGGGGCCCCTGGAAAGAAGACGATCCTAGCATTCGCAACAATTATACCGACAAAACACAGGGAGCCGGAGCTTCTTTTTCCTGGACCGGTAAGGATGGAACCGGTAAAATGGAAACCATTAGAACCGTAGACACCGACAGTATCCAACAAAAAATATACTTTGATCAAAGCGACACGCCTTCTGATGTGTACTGGATTTTCACTCCGGTAAAAGGTGGTACTAAAGTTACCTGGGGAATGAAAGGGAATATGAATTTTATGATGAAAGCCTTTTCTATTCTTAGTGGCGGTTCCGACAGGATGTTAGGCCCGATGTTCGAAAAAGGATTGGAAAATATCGACAACATTCTGGTAAAAGAATTAAAAGTATACAATATCAAGATCAACGGACTGGTAAAAAAAGCCGGTACCTATTATATCAAACAATCGGCTACCTGTAAGATTCCGGAATTACCGGGATTAATGGGTTCCATGTTTGCTAACCTGAACAAATTCACCAAAGACAACAATATATCGGTAAGCGGAAGTGCTTTTGCTATTTACAACAAATACGATACAGCTTCCAATATAGCGGAGTTTTCGGTTTGTATTCCTGTAAAAGAAGAAATATTTACGGCACAAGGAAGTGATATTGCCGCTGGTGAATTAATCCCTTACTTAGCTTTAAAAACAACACTTACCGGTGACTATTCCCATAGCAAAGAAGCCTGGGATAAAGCCTATGCCGAGATTGTAAAAAACAAATGGATGGAAGATCCTAACGGGAAATATCTGGAAGTTTACCAAACCGGACCTTTACAAAACCGTAAACCGTCTGAATGGGTAACCGAAATCTTTATCCCGATTACGGCAAAACCAAAACCGGTGACTCCTGTTGCACCAACAACTTCAGCGGACAAACCAACGCCGCCGCCAACAGCAAAGCCAATCGAATAAAACATAAAAAAAGTCCCTTAAAGGGACTTTTTTATTTATATATGATGATCAATTATTTTTCTTTTGCTAATAAATAACGTACCACGGTTTCGGCAGCATGCAAACCAAACAATGCCGGCATCCAGCTATTCGTTCCGAAAAACGATTTTTTAAAATTCTGTCCGTCTGTCATTTTCAAACTGCTTTCATCCGGTTTTTCCGTAGAAAACACCGCCTTAACACCCGTTGAAATGCCTTCTTTCTTTAAACGCTTACGGATGGTTTTAGCCAACGGACAAACATCGGTCTTACTGATATCCTTTACCACAACCTTACTGGCTAACAATTTACCGCCAGCTCCCATATTACTGATGATCTTAACTTTTTTGCGTTTTGCTGCCAGAATCAGATTTAATTTCGGCGTAATACTATCGATACAATCCAATACATAGTCAAACTCCGGAGTGATCAATTCAAAAGCGCGTTCCGGTGACAGGAATTCCTCGATACGGGTTAACTCCAATTCCGGATTAATATCCAACAAACGATCCCCTACAATTTTCACCTTAGGTTGTCCCACGGTCGAGTGTAACGCTGGTAATTGTCGGTTGATATTGGTAATATCCACAGTATCACCATCCACTATCGTCATTTTTCCTACACCAGCTCTTGCAATAAATTCTGCCGCAAACGATCCGACACCACCCATTCCAACAATCAATACGTTTGCATTTTTTAATTTTTCGAGTCCTTCTTTTTTAAACAGCAATTCTGCTCGCTCTGTCCATTCAGCCATTTATTTTTTATTTATTGTTATCAAATACATTTTTAAAATTTTGTACTACCATTGCTTCAACGGCACCGCTCTTAATCGACGCGGCTTTTTTATAAACCTGAAAAATGGTTTCTTCCACCATATCCGTTTCCAGAAAAAAACGATCGTCCGGTACGGCTTTAAACACCGATTCCAGCTCCGGATTACGTAACAGGTATTTTCCAAAAGAAAGGTAAAACCCATTATCCAAAAGCGATCGCGCCACCTGATAATTTTTAGAAAAACCGTGAATGATCATCGGTACTTCCACTTTCATTTGTTTTTTAACCGCGATTACTTCCTGATAGGCCGCTACGCAATGTAAAATTACCGGTTTCGGATTTTGTTCGAGTAATTCCAATTGCCGTTCAAAAACCGAAAGCTGTTTATTGATATCCGTTTCAATACGCTTATCCAGTCCGCATTCGCCCAACGCCATACAATTGGCCTCTTTTAGCTTATCCGAAATGATACGCAAATCCTCCTCCAATCGTTCCGCTTTGGCATACCACGGATGGATCCCAATGGAATAAAACGCCACGGATGGATCAAACTCGTTTGGATACTGATTTACAATTTCCAAAACCCCCGGATCACCGGATGCTTTATGCGTATGCAGATTGTACAACATTATTTATGAAACGCTTTAACACCGGCACGAATTTCCACTTTCAGATCATTAGCCTGCGGTGGTATCGGACAGGAATAACCTTCATTATACGCGCAATACGGATTGTAGGCTTTGTTGAAATCGATCGTTATCGTAGCACTTTCCGGAATTTCCAGATCGATATAACGTCCGCCACCATAACTATCCACGCCACTGGTAAGATCGGTAAAAGGCAAAAACAGGTAGTTTTTGTACTTTTCCATTTTGGCCAGTTCCAGATTACGGTATACATTTAGTTTATAGTCCTTTCCATCAATTTTAAAAGACAATTCCCCGTATTTTACATACAGTGGTTTTCGCGTCCCGGTAGTCGGCATTGTAAATGGTTTTTCATCCGTTGCTTTTACCAAACGTGCGGTCACACAATACTTTAAATCCACCGGAAAGAAATCCAGCGTTTTAAATTTTTTACGGTCTTTTTCTTTTAACGGCGATTCTTCCGCATTGGCATATTCGGAATTGATCTTTTTCTGAAAAGCCGTAACAGATTCCAAATCGCATTGCGAAAAGCCCGCTAACGGAAATGTCATCCCTAATAATAGATATAGTATTTTTTTCATGATAATCGGTATCAGGCTGTATGCGAAACAGCTGCTGCAAAAATAATCAAAAATCCCACGCCCGAAACCACTGCTATTATTTCATTATTAATTTACATCATTTCCTGTTTACAGCATCAAATAGTTTGTAAATTTGACATTTAGAACCGTATATGCTACAAAGAGTTTTTTCCAACTACATCAATAATTTCAGAGGATTTTCGCGTGAAATTTGGATTCTGACCCTGATTACCTTTATCAACAGAGCCGGAACAATGGTACTCCCCTTTTTATCGAAATACCTGAAAGAAGACCTTCATTTCGACTACCATCAGGTGGGCTGGGTTATGGTGAGCTTTGGTTGCGGTTCGATGATCGGCTCCTGGCTGGGCGGAAAACTATCAGACAAAATAGGCTTTTACCGTATTATGGTTTTTAGCCTGTTCACCAGTGGTATCCTGTTTATTAGTCTTCAATTTGTAACCAGTTTTACCGGACTATGTCTCGCGATGTTTTCCATTATGATCATTGCCGATATGTTTCGACCGGCTATGTTTGTATCCTTAAACACGTATGCACGCCCGGAAAACCGAACCCGTGCCCTGACACTTGTCCGACTGGCCGTAAACCTCGGATTTGCCGCCGGACCGGCTATGGGTGGTTTGATCATTATGGGAATGGGCTATAAAGGACTTTTTTGGGTTGACGGTATTTCCTGTATTACCGCTATCGTTTTGTTTCGTCTTTTGGTAAAAGAGAAAAAAAGAGAAAAAACCGCCAGTCATTTCGACGATACGGAACCGGTAAAATCCGTATTTAGCGACAAACCCTTTTGGTTGTTTCTGTTTATCAGTTTTGCTACCGCTATGGTATTCTTTCAGTTTTTCAGTACGCTACCTTTATACCATAACGAGCAATACGGACTTACGGAATTCCAAACCGGTTTACTAATGTCGATAAATGGCTTTTTGATATTCCTTTTTGAAATGCCGATCGTAGGTTATTTCGAGCGTAAAAAAGTGGACAAAATCAAGCTGATCTTTTTTGGAGCCTTATTTATCACCTTCGGCTTCTATGCCCTATTATTAAAAGGATGGGTAGGTATACTGGTGATTAATCTGGTTTTGATCACTTTTGGTGAAATGTTTGCGTTCCCGTTTTCCAACTCCTTTGCGATGAGTCGCGCTCCAAAAGGACACGAAGGTCGTTATATGGCTTTATATACGATGAGTTTTAGTCTCGCGCATGTGATGAGTTCTAAAACCGGTATGGAGATTATTTCCCGTTACAACTATACCGTTAACTGGATTTTTATGGGAACTTTTGCCGCGACTGCTGCTTTTGCCGCTATCTGGCTGTTAAAAATCGTAAAATCAGAAAACGACTAACACACTAAAAACAAGACTTTTAGAATTATTTCTTTCGACTGCCTGAATAAAAAAACTATTTTTTTAGTTAATCAACTATTTTTTTAGTTGCAAAACTAAATTTATAGTTATACATTTGTTTCAACAAATCGGAAATCCTATCCGATTATTATAGAAAATGAGTATCATGCAGAAATTAACAAACAAAGAAGAAGAAGTAATGCAAATTTTATGGACGCTTGAAAAAGCATTTGTAAAAGAAGTGTTGGCCGAAATCAAAGACGATCAGCCGCATTACAACACCTTGTCGACCATTATCCGGAATCTGGAGGAAAAAGGCTATGTATCGCACAAAGCGTTTGGCAACACCCACCAGTACTTTCCGATTGTAAAAAAAGAGGATTACCGCAAGAGTTTTATGAACAATGCGATCGAAAACTACTTTAACAATTCCTATAAAAGTATGGTTTCCTTTTTTGCCAAAGAAGAAAAAATCAGCGCGGATGAACTTCGCGAAATATTAGACATGATCGAAAAAAAATAGGCCTTTATGGAAGCATTTGGTATTTACATTCTAAAAGTTACGGCATTAATAACCGTTTTTTTTCTGGCATATCATTTCTTTTTACGAAAAGAAACGTTTTTTAATGCCAATCGTGGTTATCTGATAGCCGGTTTGTTTACGTCCGCATTACTTCCACTGATCTCATATACCAAAATTATTTGGGTAGAACGGACTCCAATTGCTTCTATTACCTATGCCGACGGTACATCACAAATTCAAATGGCAGTACCAGTGCCAGCCGATTCCGGTTTTCAAATCGACTATCACTATCTGTTTAGTATTTTATATATCACCGGTATTATTTTGTTTTGTATCCGTTTTCTGTCCGAATACCGATCACTTCGTAAAATACTGGAAAAACCAAAAGCCGTAACTCAAAACAAGTTTCATTTTATCGATACCGAAAAAGTCCAATCACCTTTTTCGTTCTTTAACTATATTGTTTACAATTCCAAACTATTGCAACAGGACGAATTGTCCGACATTATCGAACACGAAAAGATTCACAGCCAACAGAAACACTCACTCGACATGATGATCGCGCAGGCATTTTGTATCTTTTTCTGGTTCAATCCGATCATGTGGATTTACAAAAAAGCCATTGCTCAAAATCTGGAATTTATTGCCGATGCCGAGGCTACAAAAGTTGTCGACGACATTAAAGCCTATCAGAAAACCTTAGTAAAAGTAACAATGCAAACCCAATGCATTGCCATCACCAATCATTTTTATCAATCATTAATCAAAAAACGAATCGTTATGTTAAACACCAATCAGTCCCGAAAAAGGAACCTGTGGAAGTACCTAATCATCCTTCCGCTACTGGCCTTTTTTATCCTGCAATTCCAGGTAAAGATCCTGGCACAGGAAAAAAAGCACGCACCAGCCACTTTACAGCAAAATAACGCTCCCTATACACCCGGAGACGATGTAACTGTAATTGTAGACAAAAATACTAGTGATGAACAATTAAAAAAGAATGTGGAATTACTTAAAAACGAATACGGTGTTACATTAAAGTATTCTAAAGTAAAGCGCAACAAAGCCGGTGAAATCATCCGTATTAAAATCGAATACAAAGACAAAGAAGGCAATACCGGAATCACACAAACGGAAAGTGACGAACCGATCAACCCAATTCGCTTTATCAAAAAAACCGATAGTAACGGTAAAATCAAAATCGGTTTTAACTCCGAAGCAAAACAACAACGCTATGCCAGAAACGGAAAAACCCGTACCAGTACAACCATTAAAGACGAAGGCACCAACGAACAGCCTGAAAGCGATACCTCATTTGGTGATCGTATCAGTAATTTTATAAGTCCACCGTCACCACCTAGCCCACCATCACCGCCAAGTCCGCCGTCACCGCCAAGTCCACTGAGTCCGCCACCTAGTCCACCAGCACCACCAAGCCCTCCAGCTCCAAAGTATTGGTCAGGTAATCCGGCAACAGCGCCAGCGCCACCGCCGCCAAATTCAAAATCAAACGTAAAAAAATCGTCGGCTTCGGTGATCATTAAAAACGGAAAAGTAATAACTACCTCCAGAAATGGCAACGTTGTTTATGTAAACGGTAATGAAATAATAAATGCTGATGATCTTAAAATAGACACCAAAGAAATTACCCGTAAGGCATTGGAAGATGCTCGTATAGCCATCGAAAAAGCCCGTCCGGAAATTGATCGTGCCCGTGTGGAAGCCCTAAAAAGTCAGGAACTAGCCATGAAAGATCACGAAATTGCGATGAGAGCACATGAGGAAGCTATGAAAGGTTTGGAAAGAGCCATGAAAACACAGGAAATTGCTCAGAAGGAACGTGAAAAAGCCATGAAAGCCCGTGAAGCAGCTATGAAAGACCGCGCTAAAGCGCTGGAATCGGCACGAAAAGATCGCGAAAAAGCGATGAAAGAACGTGAAAAAGCAATGAAGGAACGCGAGCGTGAACTTCGTGACAGCGAATAAAAAAAGAGCCACATATGTGGCTCTTTTTTTTGTATCTTTATCAAAACCAAAGGAATATGTTTAAAATACTGGCCCAACTCAACAAACTGCTTTTACCGAGCTACAGCAAACAAAACCTTGATTTATCCAAAGCAAGCGCTTTTCAGAAGCTAATTATCGCCTGGCGGTATTATGTGACCATCCGAGCTATAAACTAGTACTGAAGAGCCGCAAATCGCTCGTAGCCGGCAATTTTATCTCCTCCATTCAGAAAAGACAGTTCCATCAGGAAATTTACCTGTACAATTTCGCCACCCAGTTTTTCTACCAGTTCACAAACCGCTTTAATCGTTCCGCCGGTTGCTAACACATCGTCGTGAATTAGAACCTTATCCCCTTTTTGGATTGCATCGGCATGAATTTCCAGTGTATCGGTACCATATTCCAACGTATACGAAGCCGAAACGGTATCGAATGGCAACTTTCCGGCTTTACGAACCGGCACAAAACCCGCCTGTAATTCGTGCGCCAATAAAGTTGCAAAGAAAAAACCACGGCTTTCCACTCCGATTACCTTATCGATTTTTTTATTTTTCAGGTTTTCGATCAAAATTTGGAGGCATTCATTCGTGGCTTCCGGGCTCATCAATAAAGGAGTGATATCTTTAAACAAAATTCCTTCTTTAGGAAAATCCTGAATATCACGTACATACTCTTTTAGTCTCATTTTTTTTTAAATTTTATTTCAATTTTGTTTGCAAGTTACACATTTACCCCTATATTTGCACCCGTAAAAACAACTAAGGCCTCGTGGCGCAACTGAATAGCGCATCTGATTACGGCTCAGAAGGTTACAGGTTTGAATCCTG
>NZ_JASLCE010000079.1 GCF_030146175.1 Flavobacterium sp.
TAATTACTCGTTGATCGATAGTATAAAATTCAAAATTTTATTTATCTGAGTGGTTCGAAAAGCAAAACCGTCAAACGTGACTTTTTCCGGGTAACCGAACCCGATATGTTTCTTTTAATTTCCACATCAAAGATCAAGAATCACTATCGAGGACTACTTTTACGGTTAGAAAATTCTTATATTTATACTCGGAAAAATCTATAAGACCGTTCGATTGAATCCCACAAGCATTCCAGCATCGGTTAGAAAACATTTATTTGTAAATCCATTAAAACTTGAGCCGCTAAGCAACAACAACCTGGCCGCCTCTATTTAACATCTATTAATTAAATAATGAAAACATATAAAGAAAATTACCCGCTTATCAGTTTTATTGTTGGTTTTTTAGTGTGGCTACTAGCTACTCTATTATTCAGAATTGCAGGACAACATTTTTTTATAGTCGACAACCCATTAGTGCTGATCACTTTATATATCATACTAATACCAGCCTTAGGTTTTATTTCAACCGCAGTCTTTACTAAATGTAAACTAGACAACCTTGAAAGCATAAAATCGGCAGCCATTATGGTTTTACCCGGTATGCTCCTGGATACTGTATGTATACAGTTTTTTGAAAAACTATTTCCCAATATGCCAGAAATCTATAGTAAAACGTTTGCCTCATGGTTAATGTTTGCCTACGCTATCGTTTTAATTTCCGGACTTTTGAGAAAGAAACAATTACCCGGTAAGTAATTAAGCGGCGTTATTTCAGAACGAAACCTGAGGTCTTCCGGCCTTCGCTTGGACTGTGTCATTTCGTTTTATGACATGCTGCTAAAAGAAAAAACACTGCCTATTGGACAGTGTTTTCTTTTCTTCGGTCTTGCTCCGATTTATCTTCGGCAATACCCGATTTCCAATACGAATAAGCATTAACCTCACTGATCTTCCATAGCTGCTCTTTCCGTAGAAAGTGGCGTACACTTTTAACCGTTTTATATTCAGCGGCGATATAAGCAAACCGATCGTTGTCCGGTAAAGCAATTTTTCGGAGCGCATCGGCCAATGCACTTCCTTTTTGTGGCTGATCATTATAAAGCCAAATGATTTCAATTGCAGCATTTGTAGCTAAGTCTTGTCGATCATTTTGATCATAAACCTCGATCAGACATATTCCTTTTGCTGTATCCGGTAAGCCTTCTAAAATGGCTCCCAATACAGGGATCGCTGTGGCATCGCCTACTAAAATATAGTTTTCCGCTTCCGGATACAACTCGGTTTTTTCATCAACCATCAAAACCCCTAGCAGATCACCTTTTACGGCATTGATCGCCCATGCAGAGGCTGGACCTTCATCGCCATGGGCAACAAAATCAATCCATATTTCCTTTTGCGCCATATCCATTCCCCGATGGGTATACGTACGGATTACCGGGCGTACTTCCTCCGGCTGAGATATCCATTGCATAGTGGTATAATCTATTTTTGGAAAGTAAATTTTGTCTACGCCTTTGGGGGGAATCAAAATTTTATTATTGACACCAACTGTGGTGTTTTGTAACTTTTCAATTCCTTCTCCCTGTAAATAAACCCGAATATAATGGGGTGTTATATATTCCTTCCGATTTACATATAAGGACAATTCTATTAATTCGAAACGCGCTGCGCTCATAAGATGACTGGATTAAAAATGAATGTTTTTTTTGAGATAGGTCAAACTGAAAGTAAGACCTGTAATAAGGATAAACCATAGTACGAGCGTACTCCACGTTTGCGACCCGTATGAAATAAAATACCATCCCCAGTAGATCAGTACCCACTGGATGATATATATATTGGTGACATTCTGAGAGCAAAAAGTAAAAAAACGGATCATCTGTCCGGGTAATTTATAGGCTATAAAATACATTGCAGAAAGAAACAAAAAGAGTTCGCCGCTATACATGGCCAATATGCCCGTGGTTCTATGATAATAGTCGGTTGTAAAATAATGTTCTATATTAAAATCAAAAGACCCAAATCCGGCAATAAACAACAGTCCTCCGGCTATAGCCAGGTATAAAAAGAAACGGTGTTGTTCCGTTTTAAGCGTCATATTATTGATCCAGAATCCCACAGAAAGTCCCAGGAAAGCATACCCTATCCATGGAAGCAGCGGGAAATAAACATTAAAACTTGTACCATACAGAAAACTCAGGAAATAATCAGTGTTTTCATAATTGTAGAAATAGGGAGCGGTAATAAAAATACCGGTACAAAGCAGTACTCCTAGATAGGAAAACCGACGTACATAAGGCATAACAAAATGACAGATTACATAGGCTATTGCGGCGAACTGTAAAATATCGCCTACTAACAAGAAACCTATAAGTCCCTCGGTATCATTTTGCCGTTGCGTTTCTGTAAAAAGTGCCTCAGGAAAAACCTGAAGCACTTTGATTGTCGGATAAAATTTTAAGATATTTAACAGGTACCCGGTGATGAACAGCTTTATACTACGCTTTAGAATATCGCCAGTGTTTTTTTTACCGGATAAGACAATAGACACCCCCATACAGAATACGAATGCAGGTGCGCCAATTCCTTCTACAATAAATAACAACCATTTGGTAAAGTCGGTCAGAATGGTTGCTTCCGATGCATACATAATAAGTACATGGGTCAGTATCATAATAAAAACAGCCATTGTTTTTAACATGTCTATTGGAATGAATCTTCCTTTTTTTACCTGATCATTGCTCATAGCTTAATTTTGTAAACCGAATAATTCCGGAATGGATATAAAATCTTTTGGGATACCGAAATCCTGAAAAGTAGTTTTCTTTTCCAGTTTAAAATGCTCCTGTCCCAATATATCGTTTAAGATAACTGCATTGCGATAAGGTCCCATTCCAAGATCGGAGGTTAAAATTCCATGTGAAGCCAATTCTGAATTCAAAATATACAGACTATTCTGATCCTTATTAATATTATAAGCAACATCGGCTTTCATTTTTCCATAACAATCCCTATTGATCAAATAGTTTACATTCTGCAAAAACTCCGGTTCCCGATGTTTGTATCCTGTGGCCAGTATTACATAATCGGTATGGAGAGAGTACGATTCTTCTATCATTTTATGGTAAAGATCCATCTCAAATCCGGAAAATTTATCTCCTTTTAAGGCTTCCAGTCTGGTATTGGGTAAGATGCGTATCGGTAAAGGACTGTTTCCATGGAGGTCCAGATGGTACAGTTCATCATAAATAGCATCGATCAGATCCTGATTGATCCCTTTGTATAAAGCATCCTGATTATTAACGATCGTGTGGCGTTTTTTTTCCGGTAACGAATGAAAAAAAGAAAGGTAATCGGGAGAAGTATGCTCGAAAGTCAGCTTGGAGTTTTCCATCGGATAAAAGCGTTCGGCTTCTGTAATCCAGTTAATGTTTAGTTGCTGATTTTCCAATTCTTTTAAAAGATCCTGAAAAATCTCGGCGGCACTCTGTCCCGAACCAATAATGGAGATGGTGCTTCCCGGTTTGATATATTTCTTTCGGTAGGTATATTGTGAGGAATGAAAAACCCGTTCGTTGGTGCATGCTTCTGTAAATGACGGTACGCAGGGGACGGTTCCGGTACCAACAATCAGTTTGCGGGTATAATAAAACTTGGTTGTCTTATTGATCAGATCGTGAACTGTAACTTCGTAGACACCCCCGTGACGCGATAGATATTCCACGTTTTTTATCCGGTGACTAAACCGCAGTTGTGGCAATTGTGCCGCGACCCATTTGCAATATTTATTATACTCCGTACGGGTAATATAGAACGTTTCTTTGATGCAAAACTTAAATAGTTTGTGATTGGTGACCAGATAATTCAGATAACTGAATTTATTTGTGGGTTCGACAGACGTGACAAGGTCGGCTATATAAGGAACCTGTAATGTACAACCATCTATCATTAATCCCCTGTGCCAATCAAAAGACGGGGATTGATCAAAAAATAAAGTTTTTAGTGGTAACCGATCTGATAAAGCGGCCATTCCCAGATTAAAGGGACCAATTCCGATTCCGATGATATCATATATATTTACAGTCATAATTATTTCATTAGGTTAAACTTTAAGGCATATCTCAGTACAGGAGTTTTCCAAAACCTGCTGCACCGCTTCTTTATACATCGCTCTGTTAAGGAATGTAAGATTGGATGTTTTATACGGTAAGGTGAGCGCCTTGTTAAATTCACATCCTACTTTGGTAATCAGATTGTGCGTTCCGGCATGTTCTACAGAAGCTTCACCGATCATTCGATGTACCTGTGTATGAGAAAAGAAATGTTCCATACACATGGTGAGGGCGTAATACGAAAAGTTGTTGATCTTTTTCCTGGCCGGTGCAATCAGCATGTGGAAACCGTAATCGCCCGGATGAAAAGGATAATATTTACCAACTTCATCTTTTATTGCCCAATACAGTTCCAAAGTAAAAATGGGTACGCCATTTAGCGTTCCGATATACGGATGTGAATAATCGACTCCTAAATGCTTAATATAGGCTTCTTCCAGTTCTTCGATGGAACCATCCATTTCCCAAAACTTTTTAGCGTAATCTTTATTCACCCATTCGTATAAAATCTCAAGGTCGGTTTCGATGTCAAAAGCCCTGATTCCGATTTCCATTGTGCTGTTCTCGAAATAGCGTTTATGAACGAGCCTTCCTTTTTTTGGTTTGATCAGATTATCGGAGTAATATTTGCTGTTGATTAAATGATTATGCTGGTGAATGGTGCTGCGTACGTATTCTGAATTTTGAATTAAAAAAAGGGAAGGCAAAAAGAAATCGACATAAATGACATGATCCATTATAAAATTTTCCCTGTCCGGATACTGATCCCAAAAGGTTGTGATCGTATTAGAGACGGTTTCCAAAAGATTTTCTTCTGTGTCCATCCCCAGTACACTAAAAGCACGGACAATAGGAAAAAGGTTATGGGTGAGCAACTGTACTTGCAGAAAATGTTTGATTTTATCAAAACTGAAATGTTCAGGGAGTTCTTCTTTAGAGCAGCTATATCCGTTTTCAGAGAAAATCAGATTTACAGGCTGCCCGTTTTTGTCAATCTCCAAAACGCTGTTTAACAGATTCGGAACCACAATTTTATCTTGTTCAAAATATGCTTTTATAGCATTATTAAAAAGACATTTGGTATAATGTTCCAGCCATTTAACGGTTGCTTGGTTTACATCTGTTTTGATGTTTTGAGCAAATTTTGAAATAAATTGCAGCAGGTCATCCAATTCTTCTTTACTGGAATATTCATGGACCAGGTTTTTTATACCAATGTAATTTTCGTCCTGATCCTGATGGTTTTCAGTATGTGATATTGCCTGCGGAATAATACTGAATAACTGTGTCTGAACTAAATTGTCGTAGGCATCCTGTAGCGTGTCAACAATGGCACGCAAATCCGATGAAAGCAGTTCCGGGAAATATTCCTGTAACAGCAGCAGAAGAGCATCCTCATGGCTAATTGCTTGTATTTTCCCAAACGGTTCTTTCCGCAATCCCATAGCACTGCCAAAAATATGCATCCCCGACAACGACCTGTAGTGAATCGGGAAGTAAAGTATCGCATTGTCCCGTTTCAGATTAAAACGTATAAACACCGAATCGGCACAGGACTGCATATAAAATGCAAGATAATCATCATATTTTGGTACAATGTCAAGAAAATACCATGAATTACATTCTCTCAGCAAAAGGTTAAGCAAGAGATTGTGTGAATTATTTAATTTCTGTGAAGTTTTCATTATAAAATAGTTTTAAATCCATGTTTTTTGAGGTTGACAGAAAGCTACTTTTAATGATTTATAATTCTCAAAGATCAGGCACAGGTTTAATACCAGAATTATCAGGTCAAAATACAGAAAATCCATTGCATGGCTAATGTAGAAATGACTAAAAAACATACCTACGGAAATAGGAAATAACCAGACAGCTCCAAAAAAATAAGTTTTTCTGAATATAAGAAATAAGCCACCTATCAATTGCGCCATACCAATCACCCATATAAAACCTGTTTTCTCCCAAATCAGATAGAAATTCAAAAAATCCCCTTCCAATCCGAAATCGATATATTCCTGAGGATTAATTTTGCATGTTAACTTTTCGTATCCGTGCGGTATAAAGACATACGCTAAAAACGCACGGAATAGATAACTGATACTGATCTTTATTTTTTTAGCAAACTCTCCCATAACCTCTTTTATTAATTATCGATAATATTAAAGCCCATCAATCGACCGCTTCCTTGCAGACGGAATGTTTCTTTCACTTCTTTTGTCTCTGGATTATACTGGTAAGCCCCTGCAAAATTTTCGGTTGCATTGTTTGAAACAAAATAGATCTTCCCTTTGTGTAAAAACGGATTCTGATACGAATAGAAATTATCCGGAAGCATGTTCAGTCTTGTTGCCTTTTTAGTATTTGTATCGATCTCGGTCCAGTACCAGATATCCTGTCTATATGTAACACCGTGTTGTCCACCACCGTAATAGGATGTCGGTCGGCTAGAAATGGTTGTGTAAATTTTATTGTTGTGGGCAAAAATCCTGTTGAAATCGCTAGGATATTGGTAACTGGAGATTTTTAGTTCAAAATTGGGATCAAATTTTGTATCTCCGTTTTTGATTCGCAATATTTTTGATTCCGGAGTTTGTGTTCTCATATTGCCAATAGCAATCATATACAAATCTTTGGTTACATCGTCAATACTCCACAATACATGATCAGCAAACAAACCAAGGTTGGTTGCTCCGGCATATTCCGTAACATCTTCAATTGCGTTAGTCGTTAAATTATAGACTGCAATTTCTACTTTTTGAACACTTGGTGTTACCTGCCAGGCAGTTCCACGGGTACCGTGTTGTATGTCTACATATAACCTGTTGTCGCGTTTTGCTAAAATCAACTGACCTGCTGCTTCATAAGATGAACTCCCGTCCGACAGTGATGAAAGATCAATTACACCGGTGCGTTGCATGGTTTCCGGGTTGAATTTCTGAATGGTTAAACCTCCAGCTGAAAGATCCCAATAGTAACCTTCAGATGGGCTTATAACATGGAAGTTGGTTTCGTAAGTGTTGTTTGGTGTGCTGATAAAGCCATTGGCAGTGAATTTCCCGGCTTCCAGTTTGTATCTGGAAATTCCGATATCACTCGAAACAGCCCCGTCTTTTTTGTATAAAGTGTTGTTCACAACGCGTCCTCCGGCAGAGTAACCCAATTGATAGAAAGGAATAGAAGACAGATTTATCTGGCGGGATTTATTGTCGCCCAAAGCATAAATACCACCTGCCCAGGTTTCTGTACCATTAAAGATGACCCAGGTTTCATCGCTTGGAAGCGCATCGGTGTTAACAGGATTCGGATTCGATTCCGAAGTAGCATCGTCGTTACTACACGAAAGTAGTAAGAAAGTTGATAGTAGTGCCGTAGCAATAAACTTGATTTTAGTTTTTTTCATAATTATAAACTGTTAGCATTTAAAAAAAATTGTAAACTATTTTGAAATGAGCAGAGCGACCTGGCTTTTGCACATTAAAATTGTCATAAAGCTTTGTGTTCCCTACATTCAGGACTTCAAACGAAGTCCTGATCTTTTTGTCTGCAAACTGATAATAAAGGCCAATATCATGTGATAATTGTCCTAACCTTCCATCATTAGGGATGATCAGTTTTGAATCAACATCTGTTGCTTCACCAAAAAGTGGCGGTTCCTGGTTTTTAGGGATAGCCGTCAGATAAAACCGGTGTAAGTAATTAAGGTTCCATCGAAGACTGAAGCGGTCTTTTGTTTTCAGAACATTAGCCAGATGACCGTTTAAAAAAACATTCCCGAACAGGAAAGGAATATTAGGAACCCTTGATCCTTCATAAATTTTAAATTCGTTTCTTTCGTTCACACGTCGGATATCCTGATACGTTGCATTAAAGCCAAAATCGACATGATTATTGATGTTGTATGTTGCTTCAATTTCAACACCTTTGATTTCCACTTCATGAAAATTGATGTAACGATTATATGGAATATCGGGTTGCAGAAAAATGGCATCTTTTACCCTCCGGTAGAAAAGGTTTGTTGCAATCATGCCATTGTTCTTTTTCTGACCAAAAGAATATTGGGCATTCAGGTTGATGTTATGACTCTTTTCTGGGGTTAGGTCCAGATTCTCTTTGATTAAAACACCGTCTCCAAAAACTTCAAATTCATCGGGAAGACGGGTAGCATATTCATAAGACATCTTGACCATATAATGATCATTATTCCATTTAAGTCCGCCCAGATAGCCTAATTGACTGTTTGATTTGGAAGACTGCCAGGCAAACAGAAATTTATCTGTAGTAAAGCCCTCTGTATGACTGTTGTAATGTTTAATGGCGACAATACTTTCTACTTTCTTGTCAAGCCATAAGGAGCGAAAAGCCAATGCGGCTATATTCTTTTTATAGGTCGCCGGAATGGTTAGCACATCGATATCATAAACCGGAGAAACGGCCCCCAAAGGATCACTACCTTTTCTGCGTTGGTAATAAAACAGTTCGCCCAATTCAACAAAATGATTGTCGTAAAATTCATAAGCCGCACTGATTCTGGTTGAAAACAGATCGTAGTGCAATCGCTGGTTACTGCCGCCTTTGTTGATCTCGCCGGTAATCTGATTTTCCAGAATTATATCACCATCCCAATTATAGCGGACAGTAGCTGTATCGATAAGTTTAGTGTTAAAGCGACTGTAATTGACCGTTGAATTTATTTTTAACCGATTGTCGAACAGTTCTTTTTTGTGGGATAGCAGCACGGCATAGTTCTGTTCTTTATTAAAAGGTTTGCCGTAGACTTTTCCCATTTCACTGTCATTCTGTATCTCCTTGTAGAAGTCGGAAAACAATAAAGACAACCTGAAATCGTCTGCCCATTTTTTATCTCTGATTCCGGCAAAAAGTTCCCCGTAATAGGATTTTGTCGCATCGTGAAAACGCTTTACGTCTTTGTAGTATTTCTGACCCGTTTCGGGGTTAATAAAGGGAGCGTTAATGGTATATCGGTTATCGGAATAATTATAAGAAGTATTTAAACCGATATAATAGGAAGGATTTTTACCTGTAAAAAACATATTTGCGGTTGCCCTATGTGTATTAAAAGAACCGACTTCGTAGGAAACTTCCATCAGGTTGGATTTGGGGTTTCGCGTTATCAGATTGATGCCGCCGCCCAATGCATCAGACGCAAGATAAACAGGCATTGAACCTTTGTATACTTCTACTCGTTCCAGCATGTTGGTTGGGATGGTTCCGATGTTAAAACCGTGTCCAAACAATTCTATTGGGATACCGTCTTTGAAGATCCGGATTGCTTTTCCCTGTAATCCGCCCAGATTTATCTGGACTGTCGATCCGAGATTGCCATTGTTCCTGACTTTGATTCCCGCGGATCTGTTGAGCAGGTTGCCGATATCACCTGATCTGTCGTATTGCTTTTTCATGTCGATTACCTGAACCGAAAAAGGAGAATTTTCCAGTTTTTGTTTGATCGACTGCGAGCTGACGACTACTTCTTCCAGACTTTTGATTGTCTGGCTCGGGATTGTTAATTGATAATGAATGGTATTACAATTAATGTTTACTATTTGCGAATCGATAAGCACATCATTTTCATAAAGGTAGACTGTATAGACACCTTCAGTCAGATCTACAGCATTACTGGATCCGATTACATTGAGGGATAGTTTTTTATTATTAACGATTATTACAGCATTTTTTACAGGTATATTATTTTCTCTTTTAACAGAAAAAGATACGTCACAAGCAAAGGCTGTAGTACTCAAAAACAACAAAAAGTAAAGGCATTTAACCATATTCTTTTATTTAGAATAAATTTAAATAATGTATTTTTGTACAAAACTATCCCCTAAAAAATTAAGTTTTATTACGAATTTGGGTATAATATTTACTAAAAAGGGTTTGTATGAGTTATAGAATAAACGCTTCTGATTTTCTTGAAATGATGAATTACCATCAGTTTCCGGATACCGGCGAGACAGGAAGCAAACTGGAAAAAAGTAGTTTTGCACAAGATAATGTGTCAATAAGTGAAGAAAGGATAAAAGAAGAACTGAGTATCGTAAAAACCCGATACAATCCCGGTAATGACCTGATACTGGATTGCTATGGCAGTGATCCATTTTTAGAATTGCACTTTAATCTTTCCGGATCCGAGATATACTATAAAAATTCCTTTATACGTGCCGACAAAGTTCCACCAATGACCGGTAATATGATTTATGTGGCGCCCAGTGATGAAAAATCGGAAGTTGCTTTTCACAAGGGAATCGAATACAATACGTTTGATATCCACCTTCCGTTAAAAATGCTTAGCGATTATTGGGGCGAAAATCGATTACTGGATTCGTTTCTTGCTCAGGCAATACAAAACAAAAGTGTAGGACTTACCAATAATACGATTACACTCAATTCAAAAATTGTATCGGTTATCCAGGATATTGAACATTGCAGTTATGAGGGGTTAATGCGTAAAATATACCTCGAATCAAAAATCACTGAAATCCTGGCCTATTGTTTTGAAGAGACGAATCTCAACTATACAGTAAAACTTTCTAAAAGAGATATTGACAGTATTCATTATGCCGCACAAATCATCCAGAATCATGTGAACAATCCCATTACGATAAAAGAACTGGCAAAAAGAATCGGAATAAATGAGACAAAACTGAAATCAGGGTTTAAAAGTGTGTTTGGAACCACCGTTTTTGGTTATTTACAGGATTTAAGGATGAATAGAGCCAAACGATTTCTGTATGATTCAGATCTGCCGATCGAAGAAATAAGCAGAAGATGTGGCTATATAAACATTTCAAATTTTAGCAATGCTTTTAAAAATTACTTTGGTGTTTCGCCGAGTGCTTTAAGAAATACTACCAATTATCGAGGATTTTCCTCATCTGTAGCTGGCCAAAAAAGAAACGATCTTTAGACTAAATAGTTCACAATGAACCATATCAATCTAATTATTAAAGACTTAAATTATTTTTAAAAAAAATTGGCTAAAAAAAGTACAAATACGCTGGCATAGGTAAATAAAATTTCATTTCTTTGCACCCGTTAAAAACGGTAAACAATAGTCATTATTGGAATCGTTGTTTGATCAGAAAGAATCCCGGTTCACTGATAATAACAAGAAACAAAACAGACGCTATATTATAGACTCGGTAGCTCAGCTGGTAGAGCACATCACTTTTAATGATGGGGTCCTGGGTTCGAATCCCAGC
>NZ_JASLCE010000080.1 GCF_030146175.1 Flavobacterium sp.
ACTGGAACAACATTACCCTTTCGCCCGAACAGCGCACCGTTAGCGTAAACAATACCGAACTGACACTCAACCGTAAGGAATTCGATTTGTTATACTATTTTATCACGAACCCGAACCGATTGATCAACAAAACCGCTCTGGCCGAATATGTCTGGGGCGACTATATTGATCAGGCCGATAATCTCGATTTTGTCTATTCTCAGATTAAAAATTTACGTAAAAAACTAAAAGATGCCACTGCCGAAATCGATATCCAGGCAGTTTATGGCATTGGTTACCGAATGAGCTGATTATGAAACTCCAGGTTTATACATTACGCTACCTTCTTATCGCTTTATTGGGTGTTATTGCCCTTTGGGCGAGTCTGTTTTATATGGTCATTCTGGAAGAAGTCTACGATAATATTGACGATGGACTAAAAAATTCCAAATTACTGATCATCCGAAAAGCTCAGGAAAGTCCGGAGTTACTCACTAACCACGAATCGGAAATTAACCAGTTTACCATAAAACCGGTCCCAATGGGACGTTATATCGCCCGAAACAATAAGGACGATGATGACGATGATGACGACAATCAGAATGTGATCTATAATGATCATAAATACATGGAATATGATGATGATTACGAACCGGTACGCGTATTAAAAACGGTTTTTATGGCATCCGACGGTAATCCGTATGAACTGACGATCACCGCTTCGATGGTGGAAGAAGATGAATTAATGGAAGATCTGATGACTGCCTTAATCGCGCTCTATATTATGTTGGTCGTAAGCATTGTGATCATCAATTATTTTATTCTGAAAAAAGTATGGCGTTCGTTTTATTCTTTGTTGGACAAACTGCGTCATTTTAAACTCGGAACCGGTACCGCTTTTACAGCACCGCCTTCCCCTATCGACGAGTTTAAAGTCCTCGGAAAAGAACTGGAAGCCTTATTAAAACGGAATGAAGCCACCTATGCGAGTCAGAAACAGTTTATCGAAAATGCGTCGCACGAATTACAAACACCGTTGGCTATTAGTATTAACCGACTGGAATTATTTGCCGAAAACAACACTTTAACGGAAGAACAAATGGACTCAGTTGGTAAAATAACCGATACACTTTCGCGACTGGTAAAATTAAACAAGTCGCTTTTGATGCTTTCCAAAATTGAAAACAAGCAATTTCCGGACGAAACCGTTGTCGATTTTAACGAGCTTACCGCACAGGTTTTATCCGATTTCGAAGATTTTGCCGCTTTTAAATCGGTTTCACTTCAGGTTGTTCAAAATGAGCCGTTACTTTTTACGATGAACAAAGGACTCGCTGTGACGTTACTAAGCAATTTGATCAAAAATGCGATTCTACACAATCGTCCCGACGGTACGGTTACTATAGGTTTGTCTGAAAAACAACTGACAATACGGAATTCCGGTTCCGACAAACCGCTGGATTCCGATTTTATCTTTAACCGTTTTGCACGCCACAGTACGAATGAAAACTCTACCGGACTCGGATTAGCCATCGTAAAATCAATTAGTTCCAATTATAATTTGTATATTAGATACGCCTTCGACGGGGAACATGTGTTTAGTATTAATTTCCCATAAAAAACGAGCTCTTTTTATTTTTTCCCAATTGTTTCCTAATTCAGGTTGTAATCTTGTATCAAATTTTAAAACCAATTCGACTATGAAAACAATATTGAATTTCCGATTCACAGCTATCGCGCTTTTTATGATCTTTTTAACCGGCTTTACCGCTCAGGCACAAAAAAGCAGTATTACTATGGCGCAATTACCCGCTAATGCACAGAATTTTCTAAAAAAACATTTTCCAAAACAAACGCCCAATTACATTTTAAAGGACGAAGAAACCTTTTCACTGGACTATAAAGTACAGTTGGCCGACGGTACCGAAATTGAATTTGACCGTAAAGGAAACTGGGAAGAAGTTGACGGCAACAAAAACACCATTCCAAACAGTGTTATCCCGACTCCAATTTTGACATATGTCCAAACGCATTATAAAGGTGCCGCGATCGTAAAAATCGACAAAGGTGCCTGGGATTATGAGATAGATTTAAACAACGGTCTGGAATTAAAATTCAACTCCAAAGGTGAATTTTTAAGAGTAGACGATTAATCTATCACAAATAAAAAAACCGAACATTGAGTTCGGTTTTTTTATTTTATAGCTTAGCCTTTTGGTGCCAGCATATTTTCCGGATTCAGGATATCGTCCAGTTGTTCTTTAGACAATATATTGTGTTCCAAAACGAGGTTATAGACACTCTTACCACTTTCCAAAGCTTCTTTGGCAATTTTAGTACTGTTTTTATATCCGATATACGGATTAAGTGCCGTTACAATACCAATACTGTGTAATACCATTTCACGACAATGTTCGACATTGGCAGTAATACCGTCCACACATTTTAGTCGTAACGTATCCATACCATTCGCCAGCAACTCCATCGATTCCATAATGGCATAGGTCAACACCGGTTCCATTACGTTTAACTGCAATTGTCCGGCTTCGGCTGCCATGGTTACCGTAAGATCATTCCCGATTACACGGTAGCATACCTGATTCATCACTTCCGGAATTACCGGATTTACTTTCCCCGGCATAATCGAAGATCCCGGTTGCATCGGTGGTAGATTAATTTCGTTTAAACCACAACGCGGACCGGATGAAAGCAGTCGTAAATCGTTACATATTTTAGATATTTTGATCGCCATTCGTTTTAAAGCGGATGAATAAATCACATACGATCCCGTATCCGGTGTCGCTTCAATCAGATTGGGTGCCGACACAAACGGATGTCCCGATACTTTTGCCAGATTTTCGGCGCAAAGTTTTGCATAACCCGGAACGGCATTTAATCCGGTTCCGATGGCTGTAGCGCCCATATTGATTTCAAAAAACAAGGCCGAATTCTGGTTGAGTCGTTCGATTTCTTCTTCCAGGTTGGCTGCAAACGCTTCAAACTCCTGTCCTAACGTCATGGGTACCGCATCCTGTAATTGCGTACGTCCCATTTTTAATACCGATTTGAACTCCTCTCCTTTTTTTCGGAACGACGCTATCAGTAATTTTAAATGACCTATCAATTTGATGTTCGAGTTGATCGCCGCCAGTTTGATTGATGTCGGATACGCATCGTTAGTCGATTGTGACAGGTTAACATGATCGTTAGGCGAACAATATTGATATTCCCCTTTCTGATGCCCCATAATTTCCAACGCTCTGTTAGCCAATACTTCATTAATATTCATATTGGTCGATGTTCCGGCACCTCCCTGTATCATATCGATTGGGAATTCTTTGTCGAATTTACCCTCGATCACTTCCTTGGCAGCCGCTACAATCGCATTTTTTAATTTTTCGTCCAACAATCCTAACGTAAAATTGGTTTCGGCAGCCGCCCATTTTACATAGGCCAGTCCTTTTATAAATTCGGGATACTGAAATAAACGTACTCCGGAAATATGGAAATTATCAATCGCACGTTGGGTTTGAATCCCGTAATATGCCTTTTCAGGAACATTCAAATCCCCTAACAGGTCGTTTTCAACTCTATACATTGTAAGATTATTTTTGGGTTACTTCACTTTAAAGATAAGGCTTATTTTAAAGATTCACCATACTGCCGCGTTAAATTTGCAACAACAACCAACAAAAAACCACAACCGTTTCACACGATTGTGGTTTTTCAGATTTATTTTAAAAAATGGTTTAGCGCCATTTTGCCGTTTCTTCAAATACATGTTCCAGTATCGCTTTATCCTGTTCCGTAAAGCTCACATGACGTCGCGACATTACGTTTTCGGCTGTAGCAAATGCTTTTTCCGGAATGTATTCCGTAAAGCCGTCGGCTCCACCCCATGAAAAACTCGGTATAAAGTTTTTCGGAAATCCGCCGCCGTAAATATTCGCACATACGCCTACTACCGTACCGGTATTAAACATTGTATTGATTCCGCATTTACTATGATCACCCATCATTAAACCACAAAACTGTAAGCCGGTTTTTTCCATTGCTTCGGTTTCATAGCTCCATAATTTGACTTCTTCGTAGTTGTTTTTCAGGTTGGAATTATTACTATCCGCTCCCATATTACACCATTCGCCCAAAACGGAGTTTCCTAAAAACCCGTCATGTCCTTTATTTGAATAGGCAAACAATACCGAATTGCTAATTTCTCCACCTACTCTACAATGCGGACCAACAGTTGTTGCACCATATATTTTGGTAGCCAGTTTTACCACCGCTTCTTCGCCTAATGCAAATGGCCCACGGATTACGGTTCCTTCCATAATCTCCGCATTTTTCCCGATATAAATCGGACCGGTCGCTGCATTTAACGTAACAAACTCCAGTTTGGCTCCTTCTTCGATAAAAATATTTTCCGGTGCGATTACATTCACACTCTTCGGAATCGGTTGCGACGTACGCCCTTCGGTAAGCAATTCGAAATCTTCGCGTAAAGCGCTGTCATTTTTTTGAAAAATGTCCCACGTATGTTCAATTTTGATACAGTCATCCGTATAGTCTATAATCTCATAGGTATCAAAATCCACTTCTTCCTGCGAATCCTGCGTATAGAACGCGATCACATCCTCGTGGTGAAAAATCGCCTGATTCGGCTCCAGATTCGTGATCATCTCCGTCAGTATTTCATTCGGAAGGAACGAAGCGTTAATCATAATATTTTCCTGCATTTCGACCATTGGGAATTTTTCCATCAGGTATTCCTCGGTGATCGTTGTGGTTGTATACCCCAGGTATTTTTCCCATTTTTCGCGGATGGTTAATATTCCGATCCGGATGTCTGCCACAGGTCGGGTAAACGTAAACGGTAGCAGTGCCTGTCGGACTGCTCCGTCAAAAAGGATGTAGTTCATCTGTTAGTGCCGTATGATTCGTTACCAAAGTTACAAAGTTTTCCGTCAGATATAAAAATAAAAAAAGCCTCCCGAAAGGGAAGCTTCTTTTAAATTTTGAACACTTATTACTTACTAAATTTAGCGTATTTGTTTTTGAATTTATCAATACGTCCAGCAGTATCGATAAGTTTTGATTTACCTGTGTAGAATGGGTGAGACGTTCTTGAAATCTCCATTTTAAACACTGGATATTCAACACCATCAACTTCAATTGTTTCTTTAGTATCTACAGTAGATTTAGTGATGAATACGTCTTCGTTTGACATATCTTTAAATGCTACTAATCTGTAATTTTCTGGGTGAATTCCTTTTTTCATGATGTAAATCTTTTTTATTTGTGGCTGTAACCCGTTTTGAAGCTTTTGTTTTTCAAAAGGTATAAACGGTCTACAACTTTTTGTTTATAATCTTTTTATTTAAGGCTGCAAATTTACAATTAATTTTGAAATATCAAATCTTTCCCTCGATTTTTTTGAATCCTTACAGTTTATATTTTTTAACGCTCCTATAAAGGTAATTCTTATATTTGTAAATTAATTAACCAAAAACTAAATTTTTATGAATGCTACAATCAAAAAAAACGGGATTAATTTTGGTATCATAATGGGTGTATTTTCCATTTTAGTCACTACTTTAATTTATGCCATTGACGTATCGCTATTTGTTAATCCCTGGATCGGAATTGCAAGCATTATCATTTACATCGTTTTAGGAGTTATACTACTTTCCAAAACCAAAAAAGAACTGGGCGGTATCACTTTTAAGGAAGCCTTTACTGTATACTTTATTTCTGGAGTTATCGGTGCTATCTTAGGGGTAGTTTTCAACATCATTTTGTTTAATTTTATCGATCCATCAGCCAAAGAAACCATCAGCCAAATGTCTATCGAATACACCGTTGACATGCTTAAAAAATTCAACACGCCTACTGCAGCTATAAAAGAGACGGTTGAAAAAATGAAAGAAACAGACAATTACAGTATCGCAAGCCAGTTAAAAGGTTTGGTTGTAAGCTTTGTTTTCATTGCTATATTCGGTGCTATCCTGGCGTTGATTTTCAAAAACAAAACCAATACATTAGAATAAAAAATTAAATGAATTTATCCATAATAATTCCTTTATTAAACGAGAGCGAATCGCTCCCGGAACTGCATTCCTGGATTGTCCGTGTCATGACAGCCAACCACTTCTCTTACGAAGTGATTTTTATTGACGACGGCAGTACCGATAATTCCTGGAAGCTGATTGAAACGTTATCGGCTCAGGATCCCAATGTAAAAGGAATCCGCTTTTTAAGGAATTACGGAAAATCGCAGGCGCTTCATGCCGGTTTTGCAAAAGCCCAAGGTGATGTTATCATTACTATGGATGCCGATTTACAGGACAGTCCTGACGAGATTCCGGAATTATATCATATGATTACCGACCAACAGTACGACCTGGTGTCGGGTTGGAAAAAAAAGCGTTACGATTCGGTCGTAGCCAAAAATTTACCCTCAAAATTGTTTAACTGGGCCGCTCGTAAAACATCGGGTGTCCAGTTAAATGATTTTAATTGCGGCCTAAAGGCGTATAAAAATATCGTAATCAAAAATATCGAGGTTTCCGGTGAAATGCACCGTTATATTCCGGTACTGGCGAAAAATGCAGGCTTTGCCAAAATTGGCGAAAAGGTTGTGATTCACCAGGCACGAAAATACGGCACCACCAAATTCGGAATGGAACGTTTTATCTACGGCTTTCTCGATCTGATTACCATTTGGTTTTTATCCCGGTTCGGAAAAAGACCCATGCACTTGTTTGGCGCCCTGGGTGTACTGATGTTTAGCATCGGTTTTCTGGCAGCCGGATATATCGGTTTTATTAAACTATTCCGACTCTATCACCACCAGCACACTATTTTAGTGACCAGCAATCCGTGGTTTTATATTGCTCTAACTACCATGATCATTGGAACACAACTATTTTTAGCCGGCTTTTTAGGCGAAATTATTCTTCGTACCAAAAACAACGAAGAACGCTATAAAATTGCCGAAAAGGTTAATATTTAGTTTATAACAACATAAAAAAAAGTAACATGCACATCGAACAGCAGCTACTCGATAAAGTCAATATCTGGCTTAACAGTCCGGTATTTGATTCGGAAACTCAGGAAAAAATCAAGGAAATGATGACGTCTTCTCCAAAAGAACTGGAAGATAGTTTTTATAAAAACCTGGAATTTGGTACCGGAGGAATGCGAGGTATCATGGGTGTTGGCACCAATAGAATTAACAAATATACTTTAGGAAAAAATACACAGGGAATTTCGGATTATTTAAAAAAATCATTCCCGGGCGAAGCGCTTAAAGTCGCTATTGCCTACGATTGTCGTCATAACAGCGACACACTGGCCAAAGTGGTTGCCGATGTATTTTCGGCCAATGGTATCAAAGTATTTTTATTTTCGGATATGCGTCCGACACCGGAGTTATCGTTTACCGTTAAACACCTGGAATGTCACGTCGGAATTGTATTAACCGCTTCACACAATCCACCGGAATACAACGGTTATAAAGTGTACTGGCAGGATGGCGGCCAATTGGTTCCACCACAGGATCATGAGATCATACAAACCATCGAAGCCTTACAATACGATCAAATCCGATTTGAAGCCAATAACGATCTGATCGAATATATCGACACCGCCGTAGACGAAGCCTTTATTAATTCGGCCATCGAAAATGGAAGTTTTAACACACCAACATCGGCAAAAGAAAAATTAAAAATCGTATTTACATCACTACACGGAACGTCCATCAAACTGGTTCCGGATGTATTGGAAAAAGCCGGTTATACAAATGTAGCCATCGTTAAAGAACAAGCGGAACCCAACGGGGATTTCCCAACGGTAAAATCGCCTAACCCGGAAGAACCGGAAGCCTTAACCATGGCGTTGGCGTTGGCCGAAAAAACCGGAGCCGATATCGTAATCGGAACCGATCCGGATAGCGACCGACTTGGTGTAGCCGTTCGCAATACTGAAGGTGAGCTACTTTTACTAAATGGAAATCAGTCGATGGTACTGATGACCCATTTCCTATTGGAACAATGGAAAAAACAAGGTCGCATTACCGGAACCGAATTTATCGGATCAACCATTGTATCCACACCGATGATGTTGGAATTAGCCGATGTTTACGGAATCGAATGCAAAGTCGGATTGACCGGTTTTAAATGGATCGCTAAAATGATCAAAGATTTCCCGGAACAAAAATTTATCGGTGGCGGCGAAGAAAGTTTTGGCTTTATGGCCGGTGATGCCGTTCGCGATAAAGACGCTGTTACCGCTACCCTATTAGTCTGCGAAATCGCGGCTCAGGCAAAAGCTAAGGGAAGTTCGTTATATGAAGAATTACTACAAATGTATGTGGATTTCGGTTTTTATAAAGAACACCTGATTTCGATCACCAAAAAAGGAATCGACGGTGCGAACGAAATCAAACAAATGATGTCTGATTTAAGAAACAATCCGCTGGAAGAAATCAATGGCGAACGTGTTATTTTTGTAGAGGATTATCAAAATTCGACTACCCGAAACATGTTTACCGGAGAAACCGGCACACTGGATATTCCAAAATCGAATGTACTGATTTACTATCTGGAAGACGGTAGTAAAATATGCGCCCGTCCAAGTGGTACGGAGCCAAAAATCAAATTCTATTTTAGCGTAAATGCGCGAATAGAAAGTCTCGACGAAATCGCTGCCGCGGAAGAATTCCTGGACGACAAAATCGAGAACATTATTACAGGAATGAATTTATCATAAAATGACCTACTTTAAACAAATTTTTCGCTTTGCGATCCCTTATTTAAAATACGCTTACCTGAATATTGCGTTCAATATCCTGTATGCTTTATTCAGCACCATTTCGTTTATGGCACTGATCCCGATGTTGTCGGTGTTGTTCGGAGAAACCAAAAAAATTACCGAAGCACCACAGTATACCGGTATCGAAAACATCAAAGCTTTTGGTGAAGACTATTTTAACTATTTTGTTACAACCACTTCCGAAGCCAAAGGTATCGACTATACGCTGGGAATTTTGGTTGCGATCATTATTTCCATTTTCTTATTAAAGAACCTTTTTAACTACCTGGCCTTGTTTTTCGCCACTTTCCTTCGAAACGGAATGCTGCGCGATCTTCGAAATGCGATGTATAAAAAGGCCGTGGAGTTACCGCTTTCGTTCTTTTCCGAAAAACGAAAAGGGGATACCATTTCCCGTATCACGTGGGACGTAGGAGAAGTACAAAGTTCCTACCTTTCGATACTGGAGCTGATCATCAAAGAACCGCTAACGATTATCTTCACCATTGTTGGTATGCTAATCATTAGTGTAAAGCTGACCATTTTCGTGTTTATTTTTATTCCGGTTTCAGGTTTTGTGATCTCATTAATCGGTAAGCGATTAAAAAAGCAGTCGACTGTAGCACAACAGGAACAGGGAATGTTTTTATCGATCGTTGAAGAAACCCTTGGGGGCTTAAAAGTGATCAAAGGGTTTACATCGGAAGCGTATTTCAATAAAAAATTCAGTTCGTCTACCGATCGTTATTTTAACCTTTCCAACAAAATCATGAACCGTCAGAACATGGCGTCTCCGGTAAGTGAATTTATGGGAATCATGGTTATCGCCATCTTATTATGGTTTGGCGGTCATATGGTATTGGTTGAAAAAACCTTATTGGGCGCACAATTTATCGCCTATATGGGACTGGCTTATAATATCCTGACGCCGGCCAAAGCGATTTCCAAAGCGTCATACGATATTAAAAGAGGAAATGCCGCTGCCGAACGGGTTCTGGAAATTCTGGAAGAAGAAAATCCGATTACCAGCAAACCGGATGCGATTCAGAAAACAACTTTTGACGATTCGATCAAAATCGAAAACATCAACTTCCGTTATGAGGATGAAAATGTGCTGAAAAACTTTTCACTGGAAGTGCCAAAAGGTAAAACCGTGGCTTTGGTAGGACAATCCGGTAGCGGAAAAAGTACTATCGCCAATTTGTTGACGCGTTTTTACGATGTTCAGGAAGGTGAAATCAAAATTGACAACATCAATATTAAAGATTACGACCTACATGCGTTACGTGGCCTGATGGGACTTGTAACGCAGGATAGTATTCTATTTAACGATACGATTAAAAACAACATCCTTTTAGGCAAACAGGATGCTACCGACGACGAGATCCTTGCAGCCTTAAAAGTGGCTAATGCCTACGAGTTTGTAAAAGACCTGCCAAATGGTATCGATACCAATATCGGTGATAGCGGAAACAAACTATCCGGTGGTCAGAAGCAACGTTTGTCTATCGCGAGAGCTGTTTTGAAAAATCCACCGATTATGATCCTGGACGAAGCAACTTCGGCTTTGGATACCGAAAGCGAGCGTTTGGTACAACAGGCCTTGGAAAATATGATGCAAAACCGAACTTCGGTTGTGATCGCACACCGACTTTCAACCATTCAAAAGGCTGATAAGATCGTAGTAATGCAAAAAGGTGAAATTGTAGAACAAGGTACGCACGACGAATTGCTTGCTTTAAACGGAACCTATTCTAAACTGGTTATGATGCAATCGTTCGAATAAACAGCCTATGTACAGACAGAATCCGAATATCACACTTCCTGAAAACCCGGATACCATTATCTGGAAGTATCTCGACTTGTCGAAATTCCTGGATCTGTTACTGTATCAGAAAATGTTTATGTCGCGTTCGGATAAATTCGAAGACCAATACGAAGGCACGTTTAGCGAGCCTACTTTTGAAGAAATCAAAAAAATTGCAGAGAACAATCCCAAGTTCCTGGACTATTATAAGTCGCATCGCGAAAATGTCGTGATCAGTAGTTGGCATGCCAACGAATACGAATCTTTCGCGATGTGGCAAATTTTCACCAAAAACAACGAAGGATTGGCGATACAGTCGACCGTTGGACGTTTAAAAGCCGCTTTGGCCCCGGAAAAGCATTTTGAGCAATATATAGGTGAAGTACACTATATCGATTATAAAAAGGAGTACATTCCGTTTGACGATGCTTTTTTCCCATTCCTTTTTAAACGTAAAAGTTTTCAGTACGAAAAAGAAATCCGGATTATTTCGGACGTTACGTCTCAAAAGCTATCGATCAACGAAGGGTTAAAAATCAATGTGGATATCAATACCCTTATCGAGACGATATACATTCATCCGAAATCGGAAAACTGGTATAAAAAGCTAGTAACCGAATTGGTCGCCAAACTCGGTTTTGATTTTAAGATTGAAAAATCGGATTTAGAAAGCGATATCCTGATTTAGATCGGCATATATTCTTCTGCCTTCCATTCTTTATCCATCAGGTTTACGAAGAAATAATGCACCTGATCTTTTTTATCGAACGCTCCGTTTTTATTGATGTCTTCAATCGTACGGAAATACAGTCGGTTTTGCACTTCTACTACATTCCAATCCAATAATTCCTGCAAATCATCCGATAATTTGGTAAAATGGGTTCCGTTAAAATTGCTTAGGTATAGCGATTTGATATCGTTGGAATCGATTTTCCCGTCGCGATTGGTATCCGAATCGACTAACGAATACACCAGAATTTGTTTTTTGGTTTTATCGGCGATCGTATTCAGGTAGGTTGCCGTTTGAATCTGAATGGCTTTATCCGTAAGACTTCGCATTGCTGTCGAATCGACATGTTGGAATTTTAAATTCTGAAAATACCCGGTCACCTCAAAGCGGTTGTAATTGGAAATTGCATAACTCACCGAGTTGGTTTTACTGGATCCGTAGCTGCTTCCCGGACCGTCGTATACCCGAATATCCCCGATAGCATGAATCAGGTATTTGGTTCCTTCCATATAGATCGGCAAATCGGCGATCTTAATTTGTGAAGAATCTCTTTTTACCGGATTGTTTACCGCATTTTTCGTGGCATCGTAAATTACCTTTGGCTTATTACTTTCCGGCTCTTTACATCCAATAAAAAGAAATGTCAGAAGTAAAGCGGTACAGGTTACAATCTTTTTCATCTTCGGGAATTAAATGGTATTTCAAATATATAACTTTTACACTGGAACTACAATCTTACATTCAATTTTAAATTAAACGTACGGGTTGTCATATAATTCGGAATTCCGTATTGGCTCTTCGTATAAACATCGCGCACCCAGGTATTGGTAATAGCATTCTGGTTGTTGAAAAGGTTAAAAATTTCAAATCCCAAAGCCACTTCCTGAAACGGCTTTAACCAGTTTTTAGTCGATTTAATCGTGGTATCTTTAAAAACATAGGAGAAACCGGCATCGGCTCTGCGGTAGTCTTTTAGTCGCAACTGGTAGTCATACGGATCGGCATACGAAGGCGAACCGCCCGGTAGTCCGGTATTATACACTACATTCAGGTACATTTTCAGGTTCGGAATGTTAGGCATATAATCCTGAAACATCAATCCGAATTTTAAACGCTGATCGGTTGGTCGGGCAATATAACCACGTCCGTCCTGATTCTCTTCTGTTTTCAGATAACCAAAACTAAACCAGGATTCGGTACCCGGAACAAATTCTCCGTTTAAACGGAAATCGGCTCCATATACATAGGCCGTAGCATCGTTATTGGCGCTATAGCGAATGCGTACATTGTCGATTGTATAGGTATTCACATCCGACAGATTTTTATAATAGGCTTCGGATATCAGCTTAAACGGCCTTCCCCACATTTTAAAACTATAGTCGTTCCCCAATACAATATGAACGGATTGTTGCGCTTTTACATTAGGTTGCACCACACCATCGGCGTCACGTAACTCGCGATAGAATGGCGGTTGATGGTAGACTCCTCCCGACAAACGGAACAACATGTCCATTGCCCAGGCCGGTTTTATAGCAAACTGCGCTCTTGGGCTAATCACAAACTGACTGTCGCCGGTCGTAATATTATCGCCACTCACCTGCCATTGATGCGCCCGAACTCCGGCATTTACCCAATATTCGGCGGTTCCGATTTCCCCACGGTAATTCCATTGGGCATAACCCGAAAAACGGTTGATTTGTACAAAATTGGTCGCCCGTACATTCTGATAGGGTGCTAATGGCCCGGTATACGGCGTATAAGGTTGATCATGTGGAATACCCAAAATCGGTGCCGGTAATGAAAAACCAGCCGAGTCGATCGCTTCCCATTCTACAATACGGTCGCGAATATCTTCTTTTGTAAATTTCAATCCCCATTCCACCTGATGTTCGCTGGTTTTGGACGAATGAAATCCTTTTACTTCTCCGTTAAAAATAAGTGCATCCAGGTTGTTTCGGGCATGGCTTAATTGCGATCCTACGCCACGGGAATAGACAACATCTCCAAAAGTCTCGGATCCGATATTACTATCCACTTCACCCAAAGCATATTGCGCCTGAATGTCGAAATGTTCCTGTTCCTGCGTATGATAGGCCGATCCGATAAATTTCAGTTTAAAATCGTCACTGACCTGATACACCGATTTCAATGCACCAAATAACGTCAGATAACGGTCTTTTTCCTGTCCGTTGTAGAACACCTGTAAGGCGATCGGATTATCTATGGTTCCGAAATTCGTCTGACGGGATATCGGTTGGTAGTTATAGCGGTTTTGCGAGATGTTCCCCAAAAAGCTCCATTGCCATTTGGTGGATGCGTCAAAATTGATCAATGTTTGTACGTCAACAAATGTTGGTCGGAAGTTGGTTTCGGTTTCCTGGCTTTTTACCAGAAGACTGTTGTCGCGGTAACGCACACCGGTAATATTACTCCATTTCTGATTTTTGGAAACCAGATCCACGGTAGCACTTCCGCCTAATAAACTGGCATCGAAAGCCGCCTGGAATTTGGTTGGACGTCGGTAGGTGATATCCAATACCGATGATAATTTATCGCCGTATTTGGCCTGAAATCCTCCGGCAGAAAAATCAACATTCTGAACCATTTCCGTATTGGTAAAACTCAATCCTTCCTGCTGACCGGAACGAATCAAAAACGGTCGGTATACTTCGATTTCGTTGACATACACCAGGTTTTCGTCGTAATTTCCACCCCGAACGGCATATTGCGTACTCAATTCGTTGTTGGAATAAACACCCGGAAGCGTTTTTAATATATTTTCTACTCCGGCATTGGCTCCGGGAATCGTCCGGATGACTTCCGGTGCGATGGTTATAATTCCTTCTACTCTTTTTCGCCCTCCTTTCGACACCACCACTTCGCCCAATTGTTCCGCACGCTGGTTTAACACCACGTTTAGTTCATAATCTTCATTGGGTTTTAACGAAAGAACCGTTGCTACTTTTTTGTAGCTAACATGTGTGATCTCGATCGTTATCTTTTGATTGGCCGGTACTGTGATTTGAAAAAAACCGTTTTCATTCGATATAACGGAAGCGGTATTGGTTTTAACAGATGCTTTTGCTATTGGTTTATTGGACTCGTCCAAAAGGATTCCTTTTACCCGAGCCGTTTGTGCATACGTGCCAAAACCAATAAATAAAATACAAATCGCAATAAAATCAATTATTCTTTTCAAGAGAGGTTGGTTTTAAGGTTTTAAAAAAGTGCGTTTCAAAGGTAGTGGAATTTCCTATATTATCAGACACAATAATTTTCAAATCATTCCTTCCGTCGTCATAAATCATATCGTTCAGATCATGTACCAGTAATTTGGTTTTATAGTCGTATTTCATTAAAATCCACTTCCCATTCAGGTAACCGTTGTATTCTTTAATCCCGGATAAATCATCCTGAATATGTACGCTAATCGTATCCAATTTATCAATCGTACTACCGGTGGCAAAATTCGGTTTGTATATTCTCGGTCCGACACTATCCTGCATTAGCATAAATTTACCCAGATCTTTGGTGCGGATTGAAAACAAATCTCCTTTTTTGGTTGTCGTAAAATATTCCGGTTTGCTACCATCCATCCGACCGATAAAGCTTCTTTTATAATCCAGGTTCGGTATTCCTTTAACATCGAAAGTGATCGTAATATTGTTGTGTGCCGGAACGGTATCGTCATGCAAATCCAGCACGTTGTTTTTCACATCAAAACGTAGGTAAAAATCTTCGTAGAAAGCATTCGCCGGTACAAACACCGAAATATTGTCTTTTGTAAAATTATGATCGTTGCTCGCTTTGATAAAATACGGCGTGGTAACTTCTTTACGCTGGAATTTTACCGGCTGATCCGAATAGACTACCGGAATATTAATGATGGTTTTGTTATTATGGAAATCGGACACTTCGATACGGTAGGAAAATGTATCTTTTTCTTTGACTGCAATTTGTCCGTTTTTGGCGTTACTACTGATAATCGAAAACGGATAGCTCTTTTTGTAAAACAGCTTTTGATAGCGGAGTTTTGTTTTTTTATAGCGTTCGAAATCGATAAAATTATTGATGTAACGGGATTCGTCAAACGAAAAAGCATCAAACTGATAGCCATAGAGTTTGGTACCGTTTAAAAAGGTTTCCACTTTATAAATTCCGTTTTTGCTATAGTTATTATCGGACGTATCATACGCATCAAGCGAAAAGCCAATAGCACCTTTTGCCATCACTTTACTTCCCATATAGGAACCGTCTTTTTGAAGCGACAAAGCGACCAATACCGGATTTTGCGATTGGTTTACCACGGCATCATCACTAATCGGATAGACGGCGATTCCATTTATGGACGGCGCTTTGGTATCGGTGGTTTCCTTATCCATACCAAACAATAACGGATTGAGTGTTTTTTCCGTTTTGGTATCCCGATATTCAAAATGAAGGTGCGGACCACCCGATCCACCAGTATTTCCGGATAATGCAATTAATTCGCTTTTGGTAACCGGCAATTCCGAAGCCAACGGAAACAATTCGACTTCAAATTTTTTCTGAGCATATTGCTTTTTACGCACATACTCCCCGATTTTACCGGAATATGCCTTTAAATGGCCATATACCGTAGTCACACCATTGGGATGTGTGATGTATAATGCATGTCCATAACCAAACGTAGAAACTTTTATTCGGGAAACATAGCCATCGGCTACGGCAAAAACCGGCAAACCGGTACGCTGTTGTGTTTTATAATCCAGTCCCGAATGAAAATGATTGCCACGCAATTCCCCAAAAGTTCCGGACGATTGTAACGGAATGTCAAGTGGTGATCGGAAATAATCCTTTGGATATTGATTTTGCGAAAAACAACACAAAAAAGAGAAGCAGAAAAACAACAACAGTCTCATAAAACGAATTTAGGCTAATATAAAAAACAAATATAAAACAAACTAAAAATACTGCAAAAACTTAACTAACTATAAGACAAATTATTACCAAACACAGCCAAAGATTTTCCTTTTTTTTAGTAAAACTATTGGTATTTCTCATTAGGAATGCTAACTTTGTAAAATCATATAATGAAATCAGTCTGCAATGAATGGATTATCGGAAATCATTGATTCTCTTGAACATAAGTTTTCCAAGCTCCTCCTAAAAATGGATGGCCTTGAAAAACAGAATCAGGAATTGCGAAATGAATTATCGAGATCAACAGCAGCGATACACCGTCAGAAAGAGGAAATTACCGCCCTACAGGCGCAGTATGAAAACCTGAAAATGGCGAATTCATTATTAGGCAGTGAAGAAAACAAGAGAGAAACGAAACTCAAAATAAATTCATTAATACGCGAAATTGATTATTGTATAGCACAACTATCGGAATAGAAAGTTTATGGATGACAAGCTCAAAATAAAGATATCTATCGCCGACAGGGTTTACCCGCTAACTGTGGATTATACACAGGAAGAAGGACTCCGAAGTGCCTCCAAAAAGATTGATACAATGATTAAACAATTCGAGGAAAACTATGCCGTGCGCGACAAACAGGATGTTTTAGCCATGTGTGCCTTACAGTTTGCCTCGCAATTGGAACAAAAACAAATTGACAAATCCACTGATTTTCAAGATGCTTTTGATCGCTTAAAAAAAATGGACGACCATCTGAATTCGATTCTATCAAAATAAACACGTTCTTTAAATAGATTAAGATACTGCCTACATTAGTACCTATTTGATAAACTCAACACTAACAAATTAAAATGAGCGAATCATCGTTTCTAAAGCAAGCTGTCCTGAACAGATCCTTGAACAACGAGTTAGCTCAAAACTTGTCTTTACGAGTTTATGCAATAACCCTAATGTAGGCTTTTTTTTATATATAACTTTCAAACACACCATGAGCACAACACTTATAATAATTATTTGCTGTATTGCAGGAACAGGAATCGGTTTTGGAATTGCTAAGTATTTAGAAAAAATCAATGCTTCCACATTGATTAAAAATGCAAAAAGTGAAGCAGCTTCCCTGATAAAAGACGCTAAAACGGAAGGAGAAGCGATCAAAAAGGATAAGATTCTTCAGGCGAAGGAAAAATTCATTGAATTAAAAGCAGAACACGAACAGGTAATTTTAGGTCGCGACAAAAAAATTGCCGAAGCAGAGAAAAGAACCCGCGACAAAGAATCACAGGTATCGAACGAGCTGGCTAAAGCCAAAAAAAGCAACGACGAACTGGAAAACAAAGTTACCGATTACAACAACCGTATTGACGTTCTTGATAAAAAGCAAGCTGAAATCGAAAAGCTTCATAAAAGTCAGGTAGAACAACTGGAAGTCATTTCCGGTCTTTCTGCAGAGGAAGCTAAAAATCAATTGGTAGAAAGCCTGCGTTCGGATGCAAAATCAAGTGCGATGTCGCATATTCAGGAAACAATTGAAGAAGCGAAATTAACCGCACATCAGGAAGCAAAAAAGATCATCATCAACACGATTCAGCGTATTGGTACGGAAGAAGCTGTTGAAAACTGTGTTTCGGTATTCAATATCGAATCCGACGATGTTAAAGGACGTATTATCGGACGTGAAGGTCGTAATATCCGTGCCTTAGAAGCCGCTACCGGAGTGGAAATCATCGTAGACGATACACCGGAAGCCATTATCCTTTCCTGTTTTGACCCGGTTCGCCGTGAAATTGCCCGTCTTGCTTTACACAAGTTAGTAACCGACGGTCGTATTCACCCGGCACGTATCGAAGAGGTAGTTGCTAAAACAGCGAAACAAATTGATGACGAGATTATCGAAGTAGGTAAACGTACCGTAATCGATTTAGGTATCCACGGTTTACATCCGGAGCTTATCAAAATCGTTGGACGTATGAAATACCGTTCGTCTTACGGACAAAACCTGTTACAACACTCGAGAGAAGTTGCCAAACTTTGTGGTGTTATGGCTGCCGAATTAGGATTAAACGTAAAACTAGCCAAAAGAGCCGGTTTATTACACGATATCGGAAAAGTACCGGAAACCGAAAGCGAACTACCACACGCTATTTTAGGTATGCAGTGGGCGGAAAAATACGGTGAAAAAGAAGAGGTTTGCAACGCTATTGGAGCACACCACGACGAGATTGAAATGAAATCGCTTATCGCACCGATTATTCAGGTTTGTGATGCTATTTCGGGAGCACGACCAGGCGCACGACGTCAGGTATTGGATTCCTACATCCAACGTCTGAAAGATCTTGAAGAAATCGCCTACGGATTTAACGGTGTTAAAAACGCTTATGCGATCCAGGCCGGACGTGAACTACGTGTAATCGTAGAAAGTGAAAAAGTGAGCGACGAAATGGCTTCAACGCTATCGTTTGATATTTCACAGAAGATCCAAACCGAAATGACGTATCCGGGTCAGGTAAAAATTACCGTAATCCGTGAAACCAGAGCGGTTAATATTGCCAAATAAATTCACCTGCATAAAAAGACAAAAGCATTTCCAATGGAAATGCTTTTTTTATTTGATCATCTAGTTATTCCGCGGATGGTAGGCGTTTAAAACTTTTGAAAGGTGTTTCCGATCCAGATGCATATAGACTTCGGTAGTGGTTATCGATTCATGTCCAAGCATCATCTGAATGGCACGTAAGTCGGCGCCGTTTTCCAGTAAATGTGTCGCAAAAGAATGCCGGAACGTATGCGGACTAATCGTCTTCTGCAGGTTAATTTTAACCGCCAGGTCTTTGATAATCGTAAAAACCATCGCCCGGGTCAATCCACTTCCCCTACGATTTAAAAACAAGGTGTCTTCAAATCCTTTTTTGATCGTCTGATGATTCCGAATACTGTTTTTATACAGTACAATATATTTTTGAGTCGCCGTACCAATCGGCACAAAACGTTGCTTATTTCCTTTTCCGGTTACTTTGATAAAACCTTCTTCAAAAAACAAATCCGACAACTTTAACGTCACCAATTCCGAAACCCGAAGTCCGCAACTATAAAGCGTTTCCAGCATCGCCCTGTTACGCTCGCCTTCATTTTTAGACAAATCGATCGCTCCGATAAGTTTATCAATTTCTTCCGTTGATAAGGTATCGGGTAATTTTCGCCCCACTTTGGGTATTTCAATCAGCTCCAGCGGTGTCGTTTCCCGATAACCTTCAAAAATCAAAAAATTAAAAAAACTTTTTAGTCCCGAAATAATCCGGGTTTGCGACCGCGCATTGACCACGCCCGAAATTGCATAAATAAAGCCCTGTAAAGCCTGTTCGTCAATTTTTAAGGGCGATACCTCCTGCTGAGTATTTTCGAGGTGTGACACGAGTTTTTCGACATCGAAAGCATAATTGGCAATCGTATTTTCCGACAATCCCCTTTCGAGTTTCAGATACGATTTATACTCTTTTATATACGATTCCCAGTTAGTCATTCACAAGTAGTGTTTGCATCAAAAACAATCTGTAAGTAATTTTTGGCATGATTTCTGGATAAAGTTAAAAAACTTAAAATTCAACACTATGAAATTTACAAAATTTTTATCAGCCAGCCTGTTATTTTTAGCCGCAATCACTACTGCTAATGCACAGGAAAAAGCAAGTTTTGGTATTAAAGGTGGGATGAACTTTTCCACTGTAACTCAAGGTAAATTCGAAGATGGCCCGGACAATCGCACCGGTTTCCATATTGGTGTAGTCGGTGAAGTTCCAATCGTTTCCAACGTATTCTCCATTCAGCCGGAGGTTTTATATTCCCAACAGGGATTTGAGAGTAATTACAATTTACTCGGAACGTCCTATACCACAAAACACAAAATCGATTACCTGAATATTCCGGTTTTAGCCAAATTGTACATCATCAAGCAACTTAGCGTGGAAGCTGGTCCGCAATTTGGATTCAAACTAAACGAAAGTCATGATACTAACGACAATTCCATCGAAACCAATGAAGTAAACAAATTCGACACTGCTTTGGCGATCGGTGCTTCCTTTAACTTTGATAACGGTTTGTTTTTAACCGGTCGTTATACCTATAGTTTAAATGAGGTCGTAAAAGATACCGATGCGAAAAACAAAGTCTTCCAGGTCGGACTTGGATTTAAATTCTAAAATATAAAAAACGCCTCTCAAATGAGAGGCGTTTTTTGTTATTATTCGATTGTAAACTTGATACTTTTTAATTCTCCGGATGGATTTCTATAGGTCATCATATAGACCCCTGTAGCAAATCGGGACACATCTACTGAAAGCGTTTGTCCTTTATCCTGATTGGTATTGGATTCAAAAGTATATACCGTTTTTCCGTAAAAATCGACAATTGAAAGCAATTCGTTATCATTCGACTCGATATTCAATCGCTCTTTAACCGGAACCGGATACAATAATGGTTTTACATCCATATTATTTTCTTTAGCCATTTCCAGACCTAATGCCTCACGAGCCATTTTACCACTGGTCGACATTCTGTTGTTTTTATAGGCTGTAGCCGCACAAATCGTTGTTAATTCTGCCTGCGTAACCGGTACAACTTTATTTGTTGGCACTGCCGGATTAAATCCACCCTGAGCGGCATAAGCCTGCGCATCGGTAATATAATTCGAACCTGTCATGTTATATCCTGCCGGAGCTGCTTTTAACTCAATCGGATACGTTACGACGTATAATACGTTTTGCGCATCCGGATTATCCGTACGTTTTAGGTTTAAAATAAATTTAAGTTTAAATCCTTTGACTTTTGGCTCCAAAAACTCAGGTCTAGGCGTCACTGAATTAGGATTTACTAGCAAACTAAGATTCGATCTAAAGTGAAATGGCGTTAAATACATTGTATGATTAGGCACGGGATCTGTTTGTTGGTAGCTAAACGGTCTGCTGGCTCCATAATCCCAAGGACAAACTCCAATAGAACCACTGTAGCATGTAAACTTTGAATCCGGTATAGTAGCCATCGGATTATACTTTAATCGTTTTTTTACTCCTCCCTCAGTTTGTGTTACATTATACAAATAACTAAAGGCATAATCATTTTTATAGTTCTTGATTCCAATAGAGTTATAACTATTCTGAAAAAGAGCAGTCTCCTCGTCGACAGATGGTCCTTTTGTCGTTCCGGCGATATCCAATCCATTACTCATATCCACATCCACACCAACCACCTTTGGACTCGGATATAATCTTGAATACACGACAGAAGGTTTTACATATTCTGTAACCAACATTACTTCTGCATCTTGCAACACCAACCCACTAGCCGGATTGATTGCATATTTTAGCACATCTCCGGATAATTTATAATTCCTTTTAATAAAGTTATACTTGTTCTTTACAAACCAATATTCAGCCGTTCCAAAACTGCTGATCACTTCTCTATTGATAAACTCTTTGGCTTCTGTCGTTTCGGTATAATACATCACTGGAGCGTTGATCAATGAAAAAACACCCATTGTTTCGTTATATAACGGTTGCCCTCCAGTAATTCCTGTTAGCGCATTCTGCTTTTGTGATCCCGGAAGTCCGATTGTCTGATTGTGCATCGGATCCTGAGTTGCAATAGTCCCCTCTATTTTAACATCCAGATTCACGCTTAGAGGTGCTAATTGTATCGGACCATTTCCACTTGAACCACCACCAAACAATCCGCCCAAAAATTTAACCGCCTCACCTACATACGGCAGTGCTTTTAAACCTGCTTTCAGGAATTGATTCCCTTTCATCGCATCTCCAAGTGACTTGATTGCATTAATGGTTAAACCATTATCTGCGAGGTTTTTATATATCTTCTCATAATTATCTACAAATTTTTGGGTACCGCTGTGAACTTTCATCATCTTATTACTGATGTTAGTTGCCGTTTTCCAAAAGTTTCCATCCGATGAAGCCGACCCCTGTCCGTTTGAAATCGTAGTAATCGTTCCCGTTATCTTTCCGGTTAACTCTACCGATGAATTGCTGATCAATTCAGAATACAGCAATAATCGTGACGATTCCGTAAAGCTACAGGTACAGGGATCATAGTTCATTTTAAACTCGGCATACGCCCAGGAATTATTATCGTTATAAAATTTTAAGGCCGTACTCATCGATGGATTTTGAACGTGTGGTGTATCCAGCGCTTTTTCATTATTAGCCATATCCAACACATTGGTCTGGAATCCCGGTGCAAACTTCAAGGTTAGCATCGCTCCGTTATAATTTACATTACGACACCATTTTACCAGAATACGCACTATTCCGGTATACTTATTATACATCATAATGTAGGTATGTTCCGGTCGAGCTAGTAACGGATTATTATTATTATCATACCCCATATTATAGGCTACCATCTCCCAACCGTTTTCCGGTTTCATATCCTTATCAAGGGAAAGCGGTAATAATTCCAGCTGATTTGACTCAAACGGATTGGGTGTGTACGAATTTGGATTACATTGTGAATTGATCGGATATACCGCATTTGTAGTAGTCCAGTCAAAAAAATTCCGGTAATTCGTTTGAAGCGGATTTACCGGGTTTGCCGGGTTCGTACTAATCCCATTTGGCGGACATACACTTTGTGCGCTAATCACATTTGCGACCAGTAATGAAAACAGTGTTACTTTTAGATTCATAATTAATAGTATTTTTATTGTTAAAAATAATAATACAAAACTAAAAAAAATCCTACTTTATAATAAAGTAGGATTTAAATTTTTATCACTTTTTAGATATAAAAAAAGCCTCCCATTGGGAGGCTTTCTTTTATAAAATCTAAACTTAGATTAGAATTTGTAAACTAAACCTAATTTAATGCTAGCCATATTTACATTTAAACCGAAGTTGTTTGTAGACTCAGCACCGTCAGCGTCTGGCTTAGAAGTTCTGTATGCTAATTCACCAAAAGTAGCTTCTAAAGCGAAGTTTTTAGATACGAAGTAGCTAACACCTGGAGCTAAAGCAACGTCAAATCCGTTTACTTTTCCTTCAGCAGAAACACCAGCTGCAGTAGTTTTTACTTTACTGTTGTTGTAGTCAAATCCTAACTGTCCAAACATAGAAAATTTAGAAGCTGGAGTGAAGTAATATCTACCGAAAGCACCAACTGTAAATTTATCAGTTTTAGTTTCAGTTAAAGCATTTGGCTCATCTTTCTCAGAAGTGTATCCAAGTTTTACTCCAACTGCGATATTTTCAGTTACGAAATATGCAGCTCTTGGAGAAATATCAAAAGAATTGTTTTTTGCATCACCAGTTTTAGTAGTACCAAAACCTACTGATCCAGAAATGAATACATCTCCTTTAGAGAAACCTTCACCTTTAGCTTCTTCCTGAGCGTTAGCAAATCCGAAAGCGAATACTGCTGCTACTGTTAAAATAATCTTTTTCATGATTGTTTTGTTTATTAAAATTAACGAGGCAAATGTATAAAAAAAACTATTCGTTGATCACGACATATGTCCAAAAGAAAAATAATTTTAATACTATTTTTCACAAAAAAACGTTATATATTTGATCAACAATATCTTACAAGAATATTAAAAAATCCCTAAAATCTGTTTTTATGAAAAAAAATCTGTTTTTTTTAGTAGTATTCACCTTATTTTGTACTCCTTTTTATGCCCAAATGATCCAATTTGGGGTGAAAGCCGGAGTGAATTTCGCCAATTTTACCGGTGGTAATGTCGAAGGTTATGACTTTAAAACCATAACCAGTTATCACGCCGGGATTGTTTCGGAGATTAAATTACTAGAAAACCTTTCCATCCAACCGGAGCTTTTGTATTCTACTCAGGGTGCCAAACTGGAAGGATTAGGTGATCAGATTAAAAATGAATTGGGCTATATCTCTATTCCGGTACTGGCCAAATTCTATCTGACTTCAAACAAACTTAGTCTGGAATTAGGACCACAGGCTTCCTTCCTGGTAAGCGAACGCAATAAAGTGAGTTCAAATGATTCCAAAACTTTTGATTTTGCCGTTGCCGGTGGTTTGAGTTATAAAATAACCAATAGTATTTTTATACAGGGTCGCTATGCCCTTGGTCTTACCGAAGTCTCTAAAGATGCGGATGTCAAAAACTCGACCATCCAATTTTCTTTAGGCTATATGTTTTAACCTCACTCATAGGTTAGTTAGTAAGGGGATTGTTTTCGAACAATCCCTTTTTTAATCTCGTTACTCGCATTACTGACAGGTTTTAAAAATCAGTCAGGTGTAATAAAATGCTATTTTTAGTTATTTTTACAAAAAAAAGCATTCATGAAACTGATCATTATTAACGGCCCGAATCTAAACCTCTTAGGAAAACGCGAACCCGAAATATACGGTTCCCAAACTTTTGAGGATTATTTTAAGATCCTGCAAAACCGCTTTCCCAATATTCATCTGGAATATTATCAGAGTAATATCGAAGGCGAGCTGATCTCCAAAATCCAGGAAAAAGGGTTCGATTTTGACGGTATCATCCTGAATGCCGGTGCCTATACGCATACTTCCATTGGTATTGGCGATGCGATTAAAGCCGTGACTACTCCGGTGATCGAGGTTCATATTTCCAATACTTTTTCCAGAGAGCCTTTCCGCCACCAATCCTATATTTCGCCGAATGCCAAAGGGGTTATTATTGGTTTCGGTTTACAGAGTTATGATCTGGCGTTGCAATCTTTTTTATAACCCATGCAACCTTTTTGGATTTTAAAGCGTCATTAGTATAATGAAACGCCTTAATACCCAATTCCGATGAAAAAAACAATTACACTACTCACTCTTTTATGTACGTTCCTTTCCATGGCTCAGATCCGTGGAAAAGTGGTTACCAGTGCCGGTCAGCCGTTACCTTATGCCAGCGTATTGATTGAGAATACCTATAATGGTACCTCAACCAACGACAACGGTTTCTACGAAATCAGCGTAAAAGATCAGGGAACCTACACCCTTATTTACCAATGTCTGGGTTTTAAAACCAAAAAAATAACCGTTAACGTGAACCGCCTACCTTATATAGTAGAGGACGTTACGCTTGCCGATGAAAATTTTATTCTGAATGAGGTGGTCATCAACAATAAAGAAAATCCGGCTAATGCTATTATTCGTAGTGCTATTGCCAGTCGGAAAAAGAATATGGCCAAATCGGATAAGTTTGAAGCCGATTTCTACTCCCGTGGAATTTTCCGTGTCAAGGATATGCCGAAAAAAATATTAGGACAGGAAATTGGTGATATGAATGGCTCCATCGATTCAACCGGTACCGGAATCATCTATTTATCGGAAACCGTTTCGAAAATCGCGTTCGAAAAACCGAATAACCTTCGCGAGGAAATCATCGCCTCCAAAGTGAGCGGAAACGACAAAGGTTTTAGCTATAACACCGCTCGCGGTACGCATTACGATTTTTACGAGAATTACGTCAATTTCGGAATCAATATGGTATCGCCCATCGCGAATAATGCGTTTAACTATTATAAGTATACGTTGGAAAGCACGTTTTTCGACAACTATAATCATTTGATCAATAAAATTAAAATCACACCGAAACGCGACAAAGAGCCCGTTTTTGAAGGTTATATCTATATCGTAGAAGACACCTGGGCCATTTATGCCGTAGATCTGGACATAAAAGGTTATCGTATGCAGGAACCGGTGATGGAAACGATGAAACTGACTCAGAATTTCACCTATAATACCGGAACCGGAATCTGGGCCAAAAATATTCAGACAATGGATTTTACAGCGGGGATTTTCGGGATTAAATTTACCGGTAAGTTTACGCACGTATTCAACAATTATGTTTTCCGCGATAGCTTTGAAAAGAAAACCTTCCGAAACGAAATCGTTACGATTCAGAAAGAAGCCAATAAAAAAGACAATACCTATTGGGATGCATTCCGTCCGGTTCCGCTAACCGATGAGGAAGTAACCGACTATCATAAAAAAGACAGTATTCAAACGCTAAGAACCTCTCGGGTTTATCTGGATTCCATCGATGCAAAAAAGAATAAATTCAGCCTGAGTGATATTCTTTTTGGTTATACGCATCGCAATTCGTTTAAAAAACAAATTTTTAGCTACGACGGTGTAATCGATCCGACTTCCGTTAATTTTAATACTGTACAGGGATGGAATCTGAATTCCGGTTTTTCATTCCGCACCTGGGATGACGAAAAAGGGAGCGCTACCACCATTAGCAGTAAACTGAATTATGGTTTTGCCGAAAACCGTTTGCGCGTTGTGGGTAACATTTACCACCGTTTTAATTCGATTAATAATGCGTCTCTGAATATTTCCGGAGGAAGTAGTATCCAGCAGTTTAACGCCGCACAGCCGATTAGCAACATCCTGAATTCGGTAACTACATTGTTCTTTAAAAACAACTTTGCAAAATTCTATAACAAAGAGTTTATTAGTATCTTTTACGGACAAGAGGTTGTTAATGGGATTACATTAAATGGAAAATTGGAGTATTCTGCCCGAAAACCGTTATTCAACAATACGGATTACGTTATTTTTAAACGCGACAAACCGTATACCTCAAACAATCCGTTACTCCCGGAAGACAATACGATCGCAGCACTGGAAAAACACAATCTTGTAAAAGCCGGTATCGCCACCCGAATCCGATTTGGTCAGAAATATATCTCCAGACCGGATCGAAAAGTGAACATTCCGAACGAAAAATATCCGACACTATCGCTGGCCTATGAAAAAGCATTTGCCGGAAGTTCCGACAATTACAATTACGATCTTGTTTCCGGTGCTATCGATTACAACACCCGATTGGGAAATAAAGGGGATTTGGGAATCCGTTTTAAAGCCGGTAAGTTTTTTAATGCCGATAATATTTCGTTTGTCGACTATAAACATTTTAACGGAAATCAGACGCATATCGGAACCAGCGACCGCTATCTGAATGTATTCAACCTGTTACCCTACTATTCCAACAGTACAAACGATGCGTATTTAGAAACGCATATCGAACACGATTTTAAAGGGTATATTATGAATAAAATTCCGCTATTAAACAAATTGCAGTGGAATCTGGTAGTTGGATTTCACCAGATTAATGTACCAAATGCCAAACCATATCAGGAGTTTACTGCCGGTTTCGACAATATCGGATGGGGTAAATTCCGTATGTTCCGTGTGGATTATGTACGCTCCTATCAGAATGGTTTCCAAACCGATGGTGTTGTTTTTGGTCTGAAGATTCTCAATATAATCGAATAACAATGCTATGTAAAACCTGTCCGATTTTATCCGACAGGTTTTATTTTTTTATAAAGATATCATACGCAAAACGGATCAGCGTTCCGATAACGACTACCAAAAAGAAGATCCGGATAAAACCGTTTCCTTTATTAAGAGCCAGTTTGGCACCAACCCATCCGCCCAAAGCATTACTGGCCGCCATTGGCAAAGCGATCATCCAGATAATTTTTCCTTTAAGCAAAAACAGGCATATCGATCCGAAATTGGTTGCCAGATTGACCAGCTTGGCATTCGTTGAGGCTTGTAAAAAATCCATTCCCAACAGGGAAATAAAACCTACTACAAAAAAACTTCCGGTTCCGGGACCGATAAATCCATCGTAAAACCCAACAATACAGCTAATAATCGCGCCGCGGATTACGATTGTCCGCGGACTAATTTCCGCTTCTTCCTTACGCTGACCAAAGTCTTTTTTAAGAAAGGTATAAATCGCCAACGCAATCAGAATCACCAACAGCAACGGTTTCATAAAATCGTTACTAACCATTGTAAGCACCTGCGATCCGGCAAAAGCCGATACAAAGGCCAAAACAGCCATCAGGAGTAATAACCGCCATTTAACGGTTACTTTTTTAATATATTGATACGCTGCAGATGACGTTCCGCAAAAGGCCGGTATTTTGAGCGAACCAATCACCGACGACACCGCATAATTTGGCAACAAGATCAACGCTGCCGGAGTTTGTATCAATCCGCCGCCACCTACAATGGCATCCACAAAACCAGCTACAAATGCAGCCAGACAAAGTAATACTATAGTAATCGTTTCCATATTCCAAAAGAAAAAGAGCCAAATCCCATTTGGATTCAGCTCTTTTGCTATACTGCTTTAATTATATTATACGCGAACGATGTTGGCTCCGATAGCGCGTAATCTTTCGTCAATTTTTTCGTATCCGCGATCGATTTGCTCGATATTCTGAATGATACTACTTCCTTTGGCTGATAATGCCGCGATTAGTAATGAAATACCGGCACGGATATCCGGTGAGGACATCGTAGTTGCTTTTAATTGCGATTTAAAGTTATGTCCGATAATCGTTGCTCTATGCGGATCGCAAAGGATGATTTTGGCGCCCATATCGATCAATTTATCGACGAAGAACAAACGGCTTTCGAACATCTTCTGGTGAATCAGCACTTCTCCTTTGGCCTGTGTTGCCACAACCAAAACGATACTTAGCAAATCGGGAGTGAATCCCGGCCAAGGCGCATCGGCAATCGTAAGGATCGATCCGTCGATATCGGTTTTGATTTCATATCCGTCCACATGAGCCGGAATATAGATATCGTCTCCTTTTCGTTCCAAGGTGATTCCCAGTTTGCGGAACGTATTTGGAATAACGCCCAGGTTATCCCAGCTTACGTCTTTAATGGTGATTTCACTTTGTGTCATCGCTGCCAAACCAATCCACGAACCGATTTCGATCATGTCCGGAAGAATTCGGTGTTCGCATCCGCCCAAACGCTCCACTCCTTCGATTTCCAACAGGTTGGAACCTACTCCGGTGATTTTAGCGCCCATCGCGTTTAGCATTTTACACAATTGCTGTAAATACGGCTCACACGCAGCGTTATAAATGGTAGTTTTTCCTTCGGCCAAAACAGCTGCCATTACGATATTGGCGGTTCCGGTTACAGAAGCTTCGTCTAAAAGCATATAGGTACCTTTTAGTTTTTCGGCTTCCACTCCGTAGAAATAGTCTTCTTTATTATAGCGGAATTTTGCTCCTAAATTGATAAACCCTTCAAAGTGGGTATCCAAACGACGACGTCCGATTTTGTCTCCACCCGGTTTTGGAATATAT
>NZ_JASLCE010000109.1 GCF_030146175.1 Flavobacterium sp.
TTCTCTTTTCTCTTTTCTCTTTTCTCTTTTCTCTTTTCTCTTTTCTCTTTTCTCTTTTCTCTTTCAAATTTAATCATAAAACATAAAAAAACCTGTCAGGTTTTAAAGACCTGACAGGTTTAGCTGTATTCCTATATTTTCAGTATCGCTTATTTTACCGGTGTTCCGTCCTGAATTTCTTCAGTAGCTTGTTTGATCAAAAGAATATCCGGTGTGATCGCCCCGAAAACTTCGATTTTATCTTCCAGGATGCGTCCTTTCTGAACCGGTAATCGGCTTGTTTTATGGTCTTTTACCGATACCACAAACGTTCCTTCACTTGAAGTAACCACTGCCGATTTCGGTACGACATAGGTACTGTCTTTTGCGGTTAATGGTAATTGTACTTCGGCAACCATACCCGGTAACAATTTGTTTCCGGTATTGATCACATCCATTTCAACCCGTTCCGAACGAAGTCGGCTATCCAATGCACCCGACATACGGGCAATGGTAGCCGAAAAATCCTGTCCCGGTAACGATTTTACCGTAAATTTTAAGGCTGCTCCGTTTTTCAGATAACCCGAATATTGCTCCGGAACATATACCGAAAGACGTAGCTTATTTTGTTGCTGAATGGTCATCAACGGTTGTTCCGAACCTTTTCCGGCCGGTCCAACATAGGCGCCGTGATTTACGTTACGCGTGGCCACAACACCGTCGAACGGAGCGCGGATTTGTAAATACCCCAATAAGGTCTGAATTTCACTATACGACGCTTTTGCCGCCTGATATTGTGCAAAATCGGAATTTTTACGCGCTTCGGCTACTTCCAGATCGTTACGGGAAACGGTTCCTTCTACCTTACTGGTTTCAAAAAGACGGTTGTAAGTACTTTTACTCGCCGTATACACCGCTTCCTGTGATTTTAAACGGGATTGCGCCGCGGCTAACTGTGCGCTCAATTCCGGCGCTTCCAGTACCAGTAACAACTGACCTTTTTTAACCTCCGTTCCGATATCCGCTTTTAATTCTTTTACATAACTGCTCACTTTCGCATAAATGTCGACCTGTTGGAAACCGGTGATTTCGGCTGGCATACGCAATTCGGTTGACAGTATTTCTTTTTTCGGTACAAAAGTCTCCAATACCGGTGCCGCAGCTTCCGTTACCGGGTTCTCACTTTCCTTTGCTTTGGTCTGGCAACCTACCACTAAGGCTGCCGATCCTAAAAATGCAATTGCTTGTATTACTTTATTTCTCATCTGTTTGTTCTAATGCCGCTATATAATGTTTACTTTCTTTATCTTCCGGATCCAGAGATACCGATTGTGTTCCGGTTTTACCCATTACCCAGGCAAAAATAACCGGTAGGACGACCAATACTGTAAAAGTAGAAAATAAAAGTCCTCCAATTACTGCTCGTCCCAATGGGGAAACCTGTTCGCCGCTTTCGCCGTGTCCGATTGCCATTGGCAACATTCCGGCAATCATCGCGATACTGGTCATGATAATAGGACGTAATCGCAACGAAGCCGCTTCACGTGCCGAAACCAACGCATCGTTATTGTGTTTCCGCAATTGTTCCGCATTGGTGATCAATAACACGGCGTTGGCAATCGAAACCCCTACCGACATAATGATTCCCATATACGATTGCAGGTTTAAAGTCGATCCGGTTGCCAGTAATAACAACAACGATCCTAAAACTACCGCCGGAACAGCTGTTAAAATAACCAGTGAAATACGGAACGACTGGAAGTTTGCCGATAACATTAGGAAGATCACGATTACCGCTACCAATAAGCCCGATTCCAAACTACCCATCGTTTCACTTAACACTTTCCCCAAACCGATCTGTTCGATAAACAAACCTCGTGGTAATTCACCCAACGACGTTATCGCTTGTTGTACGTCTTTCGAAGCCGATCCCAAATCTGTATGATCAATATTTGCGGTGATCGAAATATACGGCATCGCACCCAGGTTATCATTTTCACCATAGGTAAACGACGGTGTAATCGTAGCCACATCGCTCAACACCGGACGGGCTGTATTTTTTAACAACGGAATCTCCCCTATTTGCTTGATATCGGTCATTTTGTCCAAAGGCACCTGAACCTGTACGTTATACGACAATCCGGCCTTTTCATCGATCCAGGTATTCTTTTCGGTATAACGGGACGAAGAAGTCGAAGCAATCAGCGATCGGGAAATCTCACTCATATCCACCCCCAATTGCGCGGCACGAACCCGGTCGATATTGATATCCAATGCCGGATATTTGATGGGTTGTGCCAGTTGAATATCTCTAAAATACGGCTTCTGACGCAATTCGGCCATCAGTTTATTAGCGTATTCCTCATTCTTCTTTTTGTTTTTACCGGCAATACGCACTTCAATTGGCGTTGGCGATCCCTGACTCAAAACTTTATCGGTCAATTCGATCGGTTCGAACGAAACGCTAACATCCGGTAATACTTTTTTCAAACGCTGACGGAATTCGTCTTTAAAATCATCCATATCGCGATGGTATTCCTTTAAAGCCACCTGAAATACCGCTTCGTGCGGACCGGCCATAAAAAGATAGATGGGCGATACTGAGAACAACGACGGGTGTTGCCCGACATAAACCGATGAAATCGAAACGTGTTCTTTTCCTACCAGTTTTTCCAGTTCGGCTAAGGCCACTTTGGCTTTTTCTTCCGTTCGCTCCAAACGCGTTCCGTCCGGTGCTTTTAATCGCATCTGAAACTGACTGGAGTTTACCTTCGGAAATACATCCTGTCCGATTACATTTAGCAATAAAACAGCCAATGCCGTTACACCAACCAGATATAGGATCGTGATTGGTTTTTTATATACAAACAAACGGTTGATCAACCTCATAAAACGATTGCGGAAGCGTTCAAACGGACTGATTTTTCCATCACCGTTAAAATCTTTTCGTTCCACCAGTATCTTTTTCTGATCCATCGTATCTCTTTCCGATTCCGGCGTTAAGCCTGAAGCCAGAAAAACCGCTTCGTCATCCGAAATATCCGCTGAATGTGGCACTTTCGCATGGTCTTTCATTAACCAGTTGGCCATGATCGGCACAAATGTCTGCGATAACAGGAACGATATGATCATCGAAAATCCAATTGACAATGCCAACGGAAGGAATAATGACCCCGGAATACCTTTCATTGTAAAAGCCGGCGCAAATACCGCCAGAATACACAATAAGATCAATAATTTCGGTAGTGCAATTTCCTTACAGGCATCCCATATCGCGAGTGCCTTGGGTTTGCCCATATCGAGATGCTGGTGGATGTTTTCGATCGTAACCGTACTCTCATCAACCAAAATACCGATAGCCAATGCCAATCCGCTCAACGACATCAGGTTGATCGTTTGTCCGAATAATTTCAAAAACAAAACCCCGGAAATAATCGAAATCGGAATGGTAAGAATTACAATTAACGCCGCCCGACGGTCGCCCAGGAATAACAATACCATCAATCCGGTTAATACCGCTCCGATGATTCCTTCGGTAATCAAACTTTTAACGGAGTTGATCACATAAACCGACTGGTCAAATTCGTAGGATAACTTTACATCTTCCGGTAGCGTACTCTGGATTTTAGGCAACTCGGCTTTTAACTTTTGCACCACATCCCAGGTCGAAGCATCACCAGCCTTAGCAATACTCACATATACCGAACGTTTTCCATTAACCAAAGCATAACCGGCCGTAATATCGGCTCCGTCTTTTACAGTCGCTACATCGCCCAAATAAAGGTTTTGTACGCCGCCTTTAAACAACGGAATCTTTTCAAAATCTTTAATTTCTTTAATCGTATTATTCGTCGGCGTGATATAGTTTTTATCGCCCACGCGAACGTTTCCCGACGGTGCGGTCTGATTATTAAGTCGGATCGCTTCTACAATCTGATCGGGTGTCAGGTTATGCGAACGCAATAAATCCGGATCGACATTAACTTCAACGGTTCTTGGGCTACCTCCAAACGGCGGTGGCGACAATAGTCCGGGAATCGACGTAAACGAAGCCCGTACGTAAACGTTGGCCAAATCCTGCAACTCGTTATTCGAACGGGTCGCACTACTCAATACCAATTGCCCGACCGGTAAGGACGAAGCGTCAAAACGGATGATAAACGGCGGTTGCGATCCCGGTGGGAAAGCTGCTTGAATCCGGTTGGAAAGCGCACTTAATTCGGCCGCAGCCTGTGCCATATTCGTATCTTCATAATACGAAATTTTCATTAAGGTAAGCCCTTGTATATTCTTTGTTTCTATTGATTTAACGCCATTCGCAAACAACATGATGTTGACGTAGTTTTTGGCAAAATAGGATTCCATCTGGTTGGGCGTATATCCTCCGAACGGGTGCGCCAGATAAATCACCGGCAGGTTCATTTTTGGAAGAATATCGACCTTGATGCTTTTAACAGCACCGATTCCAAAGATGATCAATCCCATTACCAAGACGATAATCGAAATCGGTTTACGAAGTGCAAAACGTATTAAATTCATCTTTTACGGGTTATAATTCATTAATAAATAAGTTGAAATCACCGGTTGCTGCTGCTTTTAACAACAACGATTGCCATACGTTTACATGAACAATATCACGGTCGGTTTCCGCTCGGTTTAGCGTATATAGGGTTTGGGTAACATCTACCAGATTCGTCAGTCCGTTTTTGTAGAGTGTCATTTTCTGCAAATACGCCTGAGCCGCTGCTTTTACCTGTTTAGGCGCTTCTTTATCGCTTTCATAGGCCAGTTGTATTTTAACATCGGCTGCATCCGACTGTGCTTTAAACTGCTGTTCCATCACCTTATATTCGTCTTCCAAAGCTTCGGAAGTAAATTTCTGCGCGCTGACTTTTTTAGCGGTACGCGCCAAGGTCGTCAGATTCCAGCTTACACCCACTCCAAAAAGGTAATTCTGACGGGTCGGATCTACACCATCCCAATAGTTATGGGTAAACGAAGATTGATCAACCGCATAATCCGAATTGAATCCCGATGCACGGGTTTGGTATACCCCAAACAAACTAAATGTCGGGTAATATTCTTTCCGAAATAAGCGTAATTGTTGGGCGCCATATTCCATCCGACTCTTATAAAACTGCAGTACCGGATTGGATTCAACACCTAAAGTTTCACTTTTACCAATCACATTTGGTGACTTGATTACCAAAGTAGTATCCACTTTAATATCAGAAATTTCTATCCCCATTAAAGTGATCAGTTTGTTATTCTGTTCCTTCACCTGGTCTTTCACCTGATTCAGTGCGATACGTGCGCGCGACACTTCCGCAGAAGCCAATGTAGAATCGACTCCCGGCAACAATCCGTTTTTAACTCGCGCGGCAGCCAGTTTTAAAAACACCTCTGCCCGTTCCAGATTTTTCTTTTGGGAGATCTCCAATCGCTGACTCGCCAACAGGTTTAGGTAAGCCGCAGAAATGCGTATTTTATGTTGAAATTGTTCCTGTTCGGAATCTTTTTGCAAACGATCGGCATCTGCTTTAGACAAAGCGATCTTTTGTCGGATACGACCGAAACTATAAAAATCCCAGTTCATGTTCACCAGATACAAGGCGCCGAAAGCAGCGTTCCAGTTTTGTTCCGGCAAGGGTAATCCCGACGAAGCGACTCCCAGACCTCCAAAACCATACAGCGGACCATTTTGTCCGTTTACGGTTCCGTAGTCCTGTTGCGCGGCCAGTGTCAGGTTGGGCAAATAATCCCTTTTGTTTTGTTTGACGGTTTCCTGTCCCGCCAAAGCATACTTTTCTTTGGCTTTAAGTGTGCCGTAGTTAGCCATCCCTTGATCAATGGCATCTTTCAGGGTGAGCGACTGGGAGAACGCTCCTGAAAAACACATTAAAAGCGACAGCAATGGCAATTTTCGTACTATCATTATTGTGGTAAGGTTTTTTAACAACGCGAAGCTACGACACATTCCGCAGCAGCGCCTATGAAAAATGATTAATTCGCTATAAAAAATGACCAATTCAATTGATCATTTAACTTCCCGGTTTATTCGTTTTTTTATACTTATTTTGTACGCTATATATCTGAAATGAGTATGAGGAAGATCTTAGAGAACAAGTGGCTACAGGAATTCGCAATTCTTGTCTTTTCCTTTGTTCTTTTCACATTAAACGACTGGATTTTAATTTTAAGCTGGAAAGGCTTTTGGATGGGTATCGTATATTTTTTACTCCTATACGGTCATGCCCAGATCAACCGCTTTTTTCTACTGCCCATTCTACTGAAAAAACACCAACCACTAACCTATATTTTATTTTCAATAATCTTAATAATACTATTTTCAGTAATATTACATGAAGTATCCATTGAAGTTATTTATAAGAATTGTTTCCTGTATAAAACCTCCATGCAAAAGACCTATCACTTCCAATTGGGAACGTTGGTCGGTACCTTAATTTGCATTTTGGGAAGTATCCAGTTAATCGAACATTACCGCGATCAGAAGAAAAAAACAAACAAAGAATTACTCTACAACCAGATCCAGTTAAATGCGCTAAAAGGACAATTAAATCCGCATTTTCTGTTTAATACGTTTAATACACTCTACGGCATTAGTCTGCAATATCCGGAACGGACTTCCGATATGATCATGCGGGTTTCCCAGCTATTGCGCTACCAGGTTGAAAATTCACAAAAAGAATACGTCTCCCTTGAAGATGAAATCGACTTTATTTCCAGCTATATCGAACTGGAAAAAGAACGCGTGGGTTACCGTTGTGAAATCGAGTTCGATTATAAAACCGATGTCGATTCCAACTATATGATCGCACCGATGTTGTTGATTCCTTTTGTGGAAAACACCTTTAAACACGGCACCTGTGCGATCGAAAATTGCTTTGTAAAGATCAATCTTTCGGTAAATAATGGTAAATTACGTCTGGAAACGTTAAATTCGATTCCGGATAAAAAACGGAAAATCGTTTCCACCAAAATCGGATTAAGCAATGCAACGGAACGATTGCGCATACTTTATCCGAAAAAACACAACCTGGAAATACAACAGGAAGCCAAACAATACCGTGTGTTACTCGAAATGGATTTATTATGATGATCACTCCAAAAAAATGTATTATTGTCGACGATGAACCGGCCGCGCATTATGTCCTGACCAACTATATCCGGCAAAACCCGCAACTGGAACTCGCTGCACAATGCTATAACGGTATTGAAGCCTTGCATTATTTACGGGAAAACTCCGTAGATCTGATGTTTTTGGATATCGACATGCCGGAAATCACCGGACTGGAGTTATTACAAACCCTGAAAAACCCACCAAAAACCATATTAACAACCGCCTATTCGGAATTTGCACTCGAAAGCTACGAATACGGTGTGATCGACTATTTGTTAAAACCCATCTACTTTCCGCGTTTTCTAAAGTCAATCGAACGCTATCTTTCGCTACAATTTATTGAAAAAGAAACCGTAACTCCGATTGCGCTAAACGTAAAAGTAAACGGTAAAAATATCGACATCCGACTGGATGATATTCTATATGTCCAGAGTTACGGGAACTACGTTAAGATTTTTACCAAGACCAAAACCTTTGTAACCGCGATGACTACGAATCAATTGGTACAGGAATTACCATCGGACAAGTTTATGCGGGTACACAAATCGTATATTATTGCGATTCATAAAATCGATGTTCATGAAAAGGAACATATTGTGATCAACGAAGAGAAAATTCCATTAGGGATTACCTTCCGCCGCGAACTTAACGAACGCTTACGTCCCTTATCGTAATTCTTTCCTCTTTCCTCTTTCCTCTTTCCTCTTTCCTCTTTTTTCTCCTAAAAACAGGTGTTTGTACGTATACCCTGTTATTTTTCTTTCACTATTTTTGATACAGATCGATTTCCCACTATAAATCTTCTGTTTTTTTCAATTGTAACTTCATAACAACCAAACTGTTATAGGAGGTAGCTCTTTATACCTGTAAAGGAAACAAAAACAATCGCAACAAACATTTTTAAACTGTAACCAACAAACAACTCACATGGAAAAAACACTCAAGTCCGACATCCCGTCTAACCACGAGAGCTCTCTTAACTTTGAAAATCGGTTTACCGAAGTGTGGAAACACTGTCAAAGAGGATTGGTATATCCGTCGCCCTTTGCCATTTATACAACTTTTTGGTTCCAAAAACGAGGTAATTGGCAAGCCAACAAACAACCAGACGGCAAAAAGCTGGTGGAGTATAAAACACAGTTCGCTGAAGTAATGGCAGAGATCCGATCGAAAATTAACACTCACGAAGATCTGAAAGACCGCAACACTTCTGTTATTTTAGGGGTTTCATTTGAAAACTGGGCGAAAATCTGTGACGAAGAAGGCATACCGCATCCTAAAGGAATGACGTTACAATTCCCGGAAAACAACAATCCATATACATCGAAAGTATTTCGGGCTTCAAACGGTGCTTTTATTGATTCTCACGGCGATCTTTGGTTCCACATTAAGAGTGACAGCAAAAAAGCTTGTGAAATTGTGAATTCCTTATTAATAAAGGCTTTAGACAGTATTACAGAAGAGCATTATTCACAGGAAGCCGCTTCCAAATCGAACGAAGCCGACGGTCATCGCGGTAAAGTATTAGGCTCTCGTTTCTCCGAAAACCTCAACAATCCTTCCGATCCTATCTCTATCGCCAAACATACGTTAATCGGTTGCGACGATATGGCGCATTTTGGAGGATCTTTTGTATTGGCACAACGCTTCCTGATCAACTGGAATCAGATCAATATGATGACCGAAGATCAGATTGAAGATCTTATTGGTCGTAAAACAAACGATACGATTATTCCCGATCGCGATTCGCGTTCGCATATCAAATCGGCCAGAATTCAGGATGCGAATGGAAATACCACACCGGTATTGCGCCTCGGACTTCCGTTTGGAAGGGCAAAAAATCTGCAACACGGTAATTCCGGCTTCCGTTCACCGAAGTCAATTACGTTATCGGACGAGGAAGGAATCTATTTCGCTGGGTTTAGTAAAGAAATAGGAATTCTGGAAAATATCATGAGTAACCAGATCGGACCCGACAGTGGTTTTATGAACGACCGTTTGTTTAATCACCTGCGATCGGATCTGGGTGGTGTTTTCTATATTCCAAGTATCCAGGATCTGGGATTAGATGATGATAATGTAGCTAAAAAATACCGAAATGACTTCTCTTTTGCTACAGAGAAAGACTGGTCACGTTTCCCGGGTGTCGACTGGACACGTCTGGATCGTCATTACCAAAATGCTTCTAAAAACGGACTGATGTATTACAACCATCAGAATTACCTGTTTACCATGTCTACCCGAATCGGGCTACCGGAAGAACGGGAACGCTACTTTTCAATACCGACAAATCGTATTTTAAGCCTTCTGGAGAACATTTTCTCTCTTTGGCAGGACAACTGGTACTTTAACCGGAAACAGGAAGAAATCAAAGAAGATATTCGTTTTTATATTGATCGCTACAACGGAAGCGATAAACCGGCCAATATTATGGACGAATCCATTATGATTCGTAAAGGTTGGGCGATCCGTCTGAGTTTGCAATTATTCAGCTCGGCCGACTACGGTTTTAGAGGGCGTAAGATCCGTCTTAAAGACGGTACGCTGGTTCCCTATTCTTCGTTCCGTGAAAGAGAAGGCGAAATTGTATACGGCTCGGATACATTCCGCATTTCTCCGGAAGAAATTATCGTAGGTGCCATGCCGAATTTATCTTTAGGCGAAGGACGTTATGTGATGCGCTATCTATCGGATTCCGAACGTCTGGATGGCTTTCTAGCCAACCTGAGTGAGGCTTCCGGTGTGGGACACGTTATTCCGAATTATGAAAAAGCGCTGAAAAAAGGTTTAAAAACCATGATGGATGAGATTCTGGAATATGAAAAAAACACCACGGATACCGATAAAAAAGAATTATACCGTTCGGCCTATCTTTCCTTACAGGGAATCTCCGAATACTGTTTGAATTATGCCGAACTGGCACGTCAAACCGCTGCAAAAATGAGCGATGGCCAGGCCTGGGAAAAACAAAACCTGGAATCGATTGCCTATCGCATGACTAAATTGGCTACCCAAAAACCGGACTCGCTAATTGAAGCGGTGCAATTTATCTTTACACTACATACTTGTTTACACCTCAATGGCGAACCAACCGCTATTGGTCGTATGGATCAGCTTTTACAGCCTTACTACGACAGTAGCAATGAGTTCGAAAAAGCAGAAGCGCAGGAAGTTATCGATGCGTTCTATATTAAACTGGACGAGAAGATACAGCAAAACCGTATTTTTATGGAAGACCATCAGCCGTTTGGAAATCTGGCTATGGGTGGTGCTTCCGGGCCGTATCCGCAAGGGGCTTCTCTGGGACAATGGATCCAGCAAATTACCGTTGGTGGTACCAAAGTCAATGGTAATCCTGTTTTTGAAGAAACAGAACCGGCTTATAACCATATGACGCGTTTGTTTATACACGCTTCCGGACGATTACCGCTTAATGCACCTTGTTTATCGTTACGAACCCGTAAAGATATGCCAAGAGAAATCCTGGAAGATGCTGCTCATGCGCTGCTTTCCGGTGGGGCGCATCCGATTCTTTTAAATGACGAAAAAATAATTAAAGGACTTCATCACAGCGGTGATGGCGTTGGTGGAAAACTGGGAACCGAAACCAAAAAATGGAACTCGAATGTAACCGTGGAATCGGCTCAGAATTATGCCTGCGATGGCTGTTACGAACCGCAATTCCCGGGTGAAAACTGGTTCTCACTGGGCGGATTTTCTACCTTACAACCGTTGGAATGCGCACTGAACCAGGGACGTACGTATTCATCGGCCGGAGAATCCTATTTATTTGGTCAGGTAGTTTCGTTAAATTCCAAACCGGCAGATCAAATCAAATCGTTTAAGGAACTGGTCGACATTTACTTCCAACATTTCGAATGGCTCAACCGTAAAGCTTTTAACGGTCAATTAATGGGATATGGCGCGAATACCAAATTCTGTCCATCTCCTATTCTTAACGTTCTGATGGATGACTGTCTTGCCAGAGGACTTGATTTTTATAGCGGCGGAACCAAATACAATATTTACGGGCCTTGTTATATATCGTTAAGTGCTGCGATTAATTCGCTATATGCAATTAAAACAATGGTTTTTGACGATAAAAATGCGGTTACTACATTACCGGAATTACTGGAATGTCTGTGCTGCGACTGGGGGCATAAAATGACCGAACCGTTTATTAGTGATCTGGCCGGAGAATCGCGTATCGCTTCGCGCTCCGATCGATTTAAACGTCTGAGAGAAATCGCCCTGGCACAACCGCGCTACGGACGAGGGGATGCCGATATTGATGCTTTTGGAAATGAGATTGTAGAGGGTATTGCCCGTCGATCGATCGCAACTTTTACCGAACCTTGGCCGCAATTGTATGAAACCATGAAAAATATGGCCACCCGATATGGAACGGAAGAGTTTCCTTTCGGACTTCAAATTCAGCCGGGTGTCGGAACTTTCGAAAACCACGTGGAAATGGGAGCCTGGAATGGCGCCAGTGCAGACGGTCGTCGTTTGGGAACTACGGTAGCCTCCGATCTTAGTTCAATGCCAAGTCCTGCCGATTTACCAATCGAACATCAATATGCCGGGTTCGAAGAATCGCTGGCTGGTTTTGATGGTATCGGTGCCGAGTTGATGTGCGATGGTGCACCAACCGATTATAATATCGACGAAGACTTCCCAGCTGAAAAACTGATTCAGGTGATGCAACAATTTGCCAACGGACAATCGTCAAACATTTTGACCATTACCGTTGCTAATCCAGATACCTTTGCCGATGCAGTAGGCTCGCCGGAACAATACGACCTGCTTCGCGTGCGTACCGGAGGTTGGACAAACTTCTTTACTTCGGTGTTCCCTACTATTCAGGATCAGCACCGTCGCCGACCGGTTTCGACACCTGTAGAGGTTCAAAAAGAGAAAAAAATGGCAAGGGGCTGCCCTTTCCATCAACAAATAGAAGAAGTAGAACAAGACGAATAACGTTCTATATTAAAATTTGGGAAAAACACCTCGGAAAATTCCGGGGTGTTTTGTTTTAAAGCTGTTTATCGTCTGCAGAAATCTATTATTTTTGTAGTACAATTACCTTAGTATGACCCAATACGACCTTTTACGCCAGCATATCGCTTCCATTTGTCCGCTTTCGGATAGCGAATGGGACTATGTAGCCCAACATTTTACATTTCGAAAACTGCGCAAACACCAGTTTCTGGTTCAAAAAGGCGAAATGGTTCCCTGCGAATTCTGGATCATTAAAGGCCTGGTCAAAACCTATGCGATCGATTGCGACGGAAAAGAACATATCCTGCAGTTCGCCATGGAAGAATACTGGACCAGCGATTTTCACGCCTTTCAAAATCAGGTTCCCGCCTGTATGTATATGGATTGTATCGAAGATTCGGAATTTTTCTGTCTGAAACTGGAAGACCGGGAAAAAATCTGTCATGAGATTCCGGCGATGGCGAATTTTTTCAGAATCAAAGCCAATTATGGTTATATCGCGCTGCAACAACGTATTATGTCATTACTAACGGAAACCGCAGAGGAACGGTATAATAACCTGATCAAAAAATTACCCCGACTCATCCAGCGCGTTCCTAAAAAACTACTGGCTTCCTATTTGGGCGTAACCCGCGAAACCCTTAGCCGACTCAAAAGCTAAACGGTGTGATCTACCTCACAAAAAAACGGTGACCTAACTCCTCGCCTGGCGTTTCCCCTATTCGGACATTTGTACTGTTCCTTATGACACTACAAATATGACCGTTCAAAGTTGTTTTACCCGATGTTTTTACAAGTTACTGTGTACTAATTATTATTAGTTCCGATCGTTTTATGCCCGGTTTAAAACCGGATGTATAGGATCAAACATAATAGTAATAAATCACCTGTTACCCGTTTGCGGTAACCCAAACTTATGAAAACAATTCAAAACAATACCGCTGCTATCACAGCACCTTCGAAATCTAAAAAACTTCCGGCCGCATTATGGGCCTTAACCATCAGTGCCTTTGGGATTGGTACTACCGAATTTGTAATCGTCGGTCTCTTACCCACTGTTGCCAACGATTTAAAAACCTCCATTTCCTCCGCCGGTCTGCTTGTAAGCCTCTATGCTTTGGGGGTAGCCGTAGGAGCGCCTATATTAACGGCTTTAACCAGTCGTATCGATCGCAAAAAATTATTGTTAGGCGTTATGGTACTTTTTATTATTGGTAACGGATTGGCTTCCATTGCGCCTTCTTTTATCACATTAGTCCTCGCCCGAATCCTAACCGGATTTGCGCATGGTGTTTTCTTTTCGATCGGAGCGACTATAGCCGCCAGCCTGGTTTCCGAAGACAAACGCGCCAGTGCGATTGCAATTATGTTTGCCGGATTAACCGTAGCCATCGTTACCGGCGTTCCCTTAGGAACGTATATCGGACAACATTTCGGATGGCGTGCAACCTTTATCGGTGTGGCGGCCTTGGGAATCATCGGGCTTATCGCCAGTAGTCTTTTAATTCCGGATACCCTACAAAAAAGCAAACCCTTACAATTAAAAGATCAGTTAAAGGTGCTTAAAAACCCATCGATACTATTGGTGTTAGCGATTACTGCTTTGGGCTATGGCGGCACTTTTGTAAGCTTTACCTATATGGCACCGCTATTGGAAAGCATTTCCGGTTTTTCGGCCGATGCAACCAGCTTATTACTATTGATCTATGGAATTGCCATTGCCTTAGGAAATGTAATCGGCGGAAAAGTAGCCAATCAAAAACCGATTAAAGCACTGATGATCATGTTTGTTCTACAAGCCTTGGTATTACTGGTTTTATCTTTTACTGTCTTTAATCAGATAGCTGCCGTAATCACCTTGTTTGCGATGGGCATTCTGGCCTTTTCGAATGTTCCCGGCTTACAACTTTACGTGGTGCAAATGGCCGAAAAATACCTGCCGGGAACCGAAGATGTCGCTTCAGCACTGAATATTGCGGCTTTTAATGTCGGAATCGCTATCGGTGCCTTTATCGGCGGGCATGTAGTCGAATCGTCATTAGGCATTCAATCCACGCCCTGGGTTGGGGCGGTATTGGTTGCCATCGGATTTTTAGTAACACTTATCAGTTATAAACGCGAAAAAAACAATTGATCATGGAAACGATTTGTACGATTCACATTCCCGGAAAAATGACCATCGGATTGGAATTTCCACTCGATAACGACTGGTCCCTGGAAGGCGAGAAAAAACGCAACCTTTCCGGACGTCCGTTTGGTATTCCGGATATCAGTCGGCATACGGAATACATTCAATTGGCAGATCAACTCGGTTATTCCGCTCTTTGGATGCGCGAAGTTCCGGTGTACGATCCCGGTTTTGGTGATGGCGCCCAACTTTTTGATACGATAGCTTATCTGGGTTATATCGCCGGAATCACCAAATCCATTACCCTTGGAACCGCTGCTATCGTCTTACCGCTACACGATCCGTTACAACTGGCTAAAGCGGTTGCATCTATCGAAAATTTATCCGGAAGTCGGTTTCTGTTTGGTGTCGGTCTTGGCGATCGTCCGGTGGAATTTCCATTGTTCGGATATGATTTTGAAACCCGGGCCGAACGTTTCCGCCACAACCATGCTATAATCGAAGAAGCCTGGAAAACGCAAAGCGAACTCAGCCAGTATTATGAAAATCTGAATAACACTATTCAGGTATTTCCAAAACCGGAAAATCCGATTCCATGGATCATTGCCGGACGTGCGCAACAAAGTATGGACTGGATTGCCCAAAATATGCAGGGTTGGTTTAATTATCCGCGTCCGTTAGCCGAAACCGCAAACCAGATTATCGACTGGCGGAATGTGCTTTACGACAACAATCAGGCTTCTAAACCCTATATCACGGCTTTCCACCTCAACCTTTTGTCCGATGACGATGCCCCATTCCGTCCTCATCGTTTTGGAGGAGCGGTAGGAATCAATGGGTTGTTACCGTTGCTCAAATCCTACGAAGAAATTGGTGTGAATCATATGGCCTTGCATCTTCGAAAATCGGAAACACCAGTCAAAGAAGCAATCGAACGTATTGCCACAACTATTTTACCTCATTTTAATTATAAAGAACACGATTATGCTATTTAAAAAACATATCCTCGGAAATATCGAATTACAAAACCGTATTGTAATGCCGCCAATGACTCGCTCCCGTGCTGCCAAAGGCGAAGTGGCCACTCCACTTATGGCCGAATATTACGAACAGCGAAGTTCCGCCGGACTTATCATTTCCGAAGGAACTCAGATTAGTCAACAAGGACAGGGATACGCCTGGACACCCGGAATTTATACTCCGGAGCAAATTGCCGGATGGAAACTGACTACCGATGCCGTACATCGCAAAAACGGGATTATTTTCGCCCAGTTATGGCACGTTGGACGGGTGTCCCATACTGCTTTACAAAAAAATAATGATGCTCCGGTTTCGTCCAGTGAACTGGTAGCCGATGGCGTAAAAGTGTTTGTCGATCTCGAAAATCGCGGTCCGGAAAATGGCGTGGGCGAAATGGTACAACACTCCAAACCAAGAGCACTTACCCAAAACGAAATTCAGGAAATTGTATCCGATTATGCCAAAGCGGCTCAAAATGCAATGGCAGCCGGATTTGACGGTATCGAACTCCATGCGGCCAATGGCTATCTGATCAACCAATTTATCGACTCACAGGCTAACAACCGAACCGATATTTATGGCGGTTCTCTTGAAAACCGACTGCGATTTCTAAAAGAGGTTGTTCAGGCAATTTCGGATGCAATCGGTAATGAAAAAGTTGGCGTTCGACTGGCACCATTAACAACGCTTCAGGGTACCATTGACGATAATCCCGTGGAAACCTATACCGAAGCCATCAAACTTTTAGATCGTCTGAAAGTAGCCTATGTTCATATAGCCGAAGCCGATTGGGAGGATGCGCCGGTGATGGAACGTTCGTTTAAAGACAGTATCCGGGCCAATTTTTCCGGAACCCTGATTTATTCCGGGAAATATACCAAAACCCGAGCCGAAGAAGCCTTACAGGAAGGCTGGACGGATCTGATTGGTTTTGGCAGACCATTTATTGCCAACCCGGATCTTCCCTACCGATTGGAAAACAATTTACCGCTTAACGAACCGAAACGCGATTTCTTTTTTGGAGGCGGTGTTATCGGTTATACCGACTATCCTTTTTATCCAATAACAACAAATACACTTAAATAACAATTATACAATATGAGAACATTAGGTAATTCTTCTCTCGAAGTATCCCCTATCACCCTGGGTGCTTTTGCAATTGGGGGTACGATGTGGGGCGGAAATGAAAAAAAAGACTCCATTGCAGCCATACAGGCTTCGATTGATAATGGTGTGACCAGTATCGACACCGCTCCGTTTTATGGTTTTGGTCTGAGTGAAACCATGATTGGTGAAGCCATTAAAGGTCGCGATCGCAGTAAAATTCAGATACTGACAAAATTCGGTCTGGTTTGGGACGGAAGCAATCAAGGAAAAGGAGAATTCTTCTTTGAAGCCGATGGTCAATCCATTTATAAATACGCATCAAAAGCCAATGTAATCAAAGAAGTGGAAGAAAGTCTGCAACGTTTAGGAACAGATTATATCGACTTACTGCAATTGCACTGGCCGGACAGTACTACGCCGATATCCGAAACCATGGAAGCTATGGAAATACTGATCCAACAAGGAAAAATCAAAGCTGCAGGCGTTTCCAATTATAGCGTTTCCCAACTGGAAGAAGCGCAAAAAAGCGTACCTTTAGCTTCCAACCAGGTGGCCTATAGTATGCTAAACCGTACTATTGAAAAGGACTTGGTACCTTACAGTATTGATCAAAATATTGGTATCATTGCATATAGCCCGATGGAACGCGGTTTACTGACCGGAAAATACTTTACAGGTGGAAAACTAACAGAAGACGATCATCGTAACGGATATTTCAGTCAGTATGATCTGAAAAAAGTGCAACAATTTTTACAGAACATTCAACCTATTGCCGATGCCAAAAATAGTACACTGGCACAATTGGTATTACGCTGGACGGTACAGCAACCGGGAATTACCGCAGTACTTGCCGGTGCGCGGAATGCCGAACAAGCCATTTCGAATGCTCAGGCACTGCATTTTGAATTAAACCCCGAAGAACTAACTTTTATTACAAACCAACTTCATACTTTATAAATCATCATGAAAAAAATCTTAACGATAGTAGCCGGTCTAACGCTGCTTTTTAGCGGTATAAATGCTGTAGCGCAAACGAAAAAAACAGGAACTATGAAAAAGAAGATCTTATTTGTGGTAACCAGCCATGATCAAAAAGGCAACACCGGACAACCAACCGGGTATTTCCTTAGCGAAGTCTCACATCCGTGGGAAGTATTACACAACGCCGGCTATGAAATCGATTTTGTAAGCCCAAAAGGCGGAAAAGCTCCGGTAGATGGATTTGATTTAAAAGATCCGATCAATAAAAAATTCTGGGATGACAAAGTGTACCATGCAAAAGTGGAAAACACGATGAAACCTTCAGAAGTTAATCCTAAAGACTATATAGCGATTCACTATGCAGGTGGTCACGGTGCGATGTGGGATTTACCCGAAAATAAAGAAATTGCCGCTATTGCAACCAAAATCTATGAAAATAACGGAATCGTCAGTGCCGTTTGTCACGGGCCGGCAGGTTTGCTTAACATCAAACTGAGCAACGGGAACTATTTAATCGACGGTAAAAAAGTAAATGGCTTTACCAATGAAGAAGAAATTGCTGTTGGATTGGAAAAAGTAGTACCTTTTATGTTAGAAGATCAATTAAAAGCGCGTGGTGCGAAGTATGAAAAAACGGGTAACTGGCAATCGCATGTTGTAGCGGATCAACGTTTGGTTACCGGCCAAAATCCGGCCTCTGCGGAAGCTATCGGAAAAACGGTTTTAGCCGAATTGAAAAAATTATAATCGGATTACTCTATATTAAACCTGACAGGTTTTCGAAACCTGTCAGGTTTTGTGCTTCAAAAAATTCTTTCCTTTTTAATACATTTGTGACAGTATACAAAACAAAGCTTTATGAGTGATACACTCCATTTACGAACGGTTCAGGTGACCCGCTATATAACCCCTTTGCGGGAAGGCGGCTCGCTTCCAGCCCTTGCTGAGGCCGACGATGATTTTAAATATGTACTCAAATTCAAAGGTGCCGGTCATGGTAGTAAAGCCTTAATAGCAGAACTTATAGGTGGTGAAATCGCACGTGCTTTAGGACTTCGGGTTCCGGAAATCGTTTTCGCTAATCTAGATGAAGCTTTTGGCCGTACCGAAGCCGACGAGGAAATACAGGATCTCTTACAAGGAAGTCAGGGATTAAATCTGGCCCTACACTTCCTGTCGGGCGCCATTACATTTGACCCCGTTGTTACTGATGTTGATCCGTTATTAGCCTCACAAATAGTCTGGTTGGACGCCTTTATAACCAATGTAGACCGGACTTTTCGAAATACCAATATGCTAATCTGGCATAAAGAGTTATGGCTGATTGATCACGGCGCTTCTTTTTATTTCCATCATTCCTGGAACAATTGGGAAAACCATGCTAAAAGTCCTTTTGCATTGATCAAAGATCATGTTTTATTACCCAAAGCAACAGAACTGGAGCAGGTTGACTCGGTATTTAAAGCGATTTTAACGGAAGAAAAGATCCGTGAAATCGTAAATACAATCCCGGATGAATGGTTATTATGGGACGATAATCGCGATGCTCCGGAAGAGCTGAAAGAAGTTTATATACAGTTTTTACTGATGCGAAAAAACAATTCCGAAATTTTTATAAAAGAAGCGCAAAATGCAAGACAAACACTTATATGAATATGCAGTGATCCGCGTTTTGCCTAAGGTTGAGCGCGAAGAATTTTTGAATGTCGGCATTATTCTTTTTTCTAAAAGTGCCAAATACATCAATGTTCGTTTTTCCATTAACGAACAAAGGCTCCTTATGCTTTCAGACGAACTGGATATCGAACAGTTACAACAGAATCTGGAGTCGTTTCAAAAAATTGCACTTGGCGACAAAAATGGCGGACCAATAGCCCAACTTGATATCCCTTCCCGTTTTCGCTGGCTTACGGCAGTGAGGAGTTCTGTCATACAAACATCCCGTCCCCATCCCGGTTTTTGCGGCAATCTGGACGGTACTATTGATCGGCTTTTTACCGAACTGGTTTTATAATATTAATGAGAAACACTATTGGAGTACAGATTGATAATCAGTACTCCAATAATTATAAAAAGGATTCCGATTATAGCCGGGAAATCGAGGGATTGATTATAAACCAAATAACCAATCACAGAAATCAATACTATTCCCAAGCCCGACCAAATGGCATAGGCAATTCCTATTGGCATTGATTTAAGTGTCAACGACAAAAAATAAAAGGCCGTGGCATAACCAACAATTGCTATTACACTAGGCCACAATCGGGTAAACTGCTCAGACGATTTTAAAGCACTGGTCGCTATCACCTCAAAAAAAATAGCTATTATCAAAAACAGGTATTTCATCTTCCTTTCTTTAAGTTCTTAAAGATACGTTTTTAATATGATTTGTATTTTACAATTATCCAAAATGGGTATATCCTTCTAATAAAGCATCATTATAATACTCAAAGACACTTAAAACTTCAATTGCAAAAAACTAAGTATTTATGCGTATGTGAGAATGATGAAAAAGTTACTGTTATTTCTTTCTTTTGTTTGTGTAATACGCTAGCGTTTAGTTATGATGTTTTTGGTTTTGTAGTATTTTTTCAACATCAGAATAAGTCCTTGATTTCATTTAATTTATTTCAGTATTTTTTATTTTAAGGACTAAACAAAAGTGTGTTATGTGAGTTTGTAAGACAGTCAGTTCGCTGACTGTCTTTTCAAACCGCATTAATTTTTTATCTTTTACTATTCCTTTTATAAACCGAACAGTTTTTAATTTTCTATTCCATTATGTTACTATTATAAGCCTAAGCTAAGCTGTTCGGTTTTAAAAAGAAAGGTAATCTGAAAATTTCACCTTGACTGTATTATAATAACACCTTTGGCGCGTTTTTATCGTTTTATCATATCATCGTTAAAATTCTTACATATAATCTCAAATCATACCTCAATGAAAACAAAAAACATCACAAAACATTATTTTTGTAACCTTTTTTTATATTTTAAATCAAATAATGTAAAGTAAACAGATAAAATTCACTCCTTTTTAGTAAACATTCGTATCTTTACCAAGCCCCATTTCTTTTTAAAATCTGTCTAAATAATTTTTTAATTATGCCAATTTTAATAAGAACAACATCTAACAACAAGGACTTTAAAGATCTTGTTGCTTTACTGGATCATGAATTAAAAATTAAGGATGGACAAGAACATTCTTTTTTTGAGCAGTTTAACCAAATTGATAAAATTAAACATGTAGTTTTAGCATACAAAGAAGATAAAGCGGTTGGTTGTGGCGCTTTAAGACAATTTTCGGATGACATAACAGAGATCAAAAGAATGTATGTACATCCTGATTTTCGCGGCCGTGGAATCGCTAGAGAAATATTAAAAGAGTTGGAAAGATGGGCTACAGAATTGTTTTTTTCGGAGTGTATTTTAGAAACCGGAAAAGAACATACTGAAGCCGTTCGTCTTTATGAAAAATCGGGGTATCATTTGATTCCTAATTTTGGACAATATGAAGGTATTGCGAGTAGTCTTTGTATGCGAAAGATTATCTTGTAGTACTTCTGATATATAGTAACCATAAAAAAAAGAAGTCTGAAACTTCTTTTTTTAGTGTTATGCTGCGGTTTAAATTGTTTTATGAATCCTGTGTATCGGGATCACTACGCCTTGCTTTAAAATGATACGTTCATCCGTAACGCCCCATATAGTAGTTTCAACAACTTTTTTAGAAACACTATCTTCAAAATAAATTTTAATTTTTCCATGTTCTAAATTTCCCAACGCTAAAGCGCGATTCAGATCTTCTATTCTTCTTTTAATAGCCAATCCATCTTCTTCCAATACATCATTTTCAGGAAAGTTTAGTGTTTCTATCTCTTCTTTGCTAACTATTTCAAAATTTGCATCCATAAGTTCTTTTTTCATTTAATTAAATACTCACATATATTAACTAAATTAAAAAAAATTCCCTTAAAGATTTCATAAAACAGTATTAAAAAAGCCACAATTTCTTGTGACTTTTTATACATTGCTGATTTATATTATTTTATATAAGTCTTATTACCGTTGTCGTTGATATAATACTTACCACCTCTTGGTCCGGTATATACTTTTTTCCCATTATATGTCCCTGTTACCTTATCTTCCGACGCTACTTTTGCTGTTTTAACCGCAGTTACTTTTTTCGCTTCTGTCGCATTCGTCTTTTTAACATTCGCTTTAACATCCGCGGTTGCTTTGGTCGCTTTTTCTTTTACCGCTTTAGCATCATCTTTGACGGTCTTTTTAGCATCCGCAGTTACTTTTTTCTCTTTTACGGCCTTCGTATCGTCTTTGACTTCTTTTTTTATTGCTGTTTTAGCATCGTCTGCTTTCTTTTTGGTTTTAGCCGTTTCGGTATCGGCTTTTTTAGATGCTTTTTTTACAGCTGCTTCCTGAGCAAAAACGGTTAATGAAAAGACCATTAACAAACTAAAATAAATTGCTTTTTTCATATTTATAATTTTAGATTATTATTCTTTTTTTATTTAAAAAAGTAAGTATTTATTATAAAATTACAAACAAAAAGACATATAACTAACAACCTATTTGATTTTTTTTATTAGAATTTCATTAAAAAAGCCGCATCAGTTGATGCGGCTTTTTTAAGCTATCGAAAATTGGAACACTAGTACGCTACTAATTCCAGTAAATCGTTTTCAAATCGTTGTTTTGGCAGGTATTGATCTTCCAGTGCTTTTACGAATGGAATAGCACTCTCTAAACTTCCTACGCGTTTAACCGGTCCGTCCAGATATTCAAAACAATTCTCCATGATCATCGATGAAATATCGCTGGCCACACCTCCGAAAAGGGTGTCTTCCTGAAGAATGATCACTTTACCTGTCTTTTTAACCGATGCATAAATTGTTTCTATATCCAATGGTTGCAACGTACGTAAATCGATTAAATCGGCTTTAATTTCAGGATGCTTGGATAAAGTATCCAAAGCCCAGTGTACACCGGCTCCGAATGAAATTACCGTTACATCTTCACCTTCTTTAATCATAGCCGCCTTTCCAAAAGGAATCGTGTAATAATCTTTAGGTACATCCTGATAAACACTTCGGTACAATTGTTTGTGCTCGAAATAAATTACCGGATTCGGATCGTTGATTGCCGTATTTAAAAGTCCTTTGGCATCGTATGGAAAAGCCGGATATACCACTTTTAATCCCGGTGTTTTAGTAAACCAGGCTTCGTTCGTTTGCGAGTGGAAAGGTCCTGCCTGAGTTCCACCACCGCAAGGCATACGCACTACCACATCGGCATTTTCCTGCCATCTGTAGTGCACTTTCGCCAAATAGTTCACAATTGGGTTAAATCCTGTAGAAACGAAATCTGCAAATTGCATTTCTACAATAGCTTTATGTCCGTTAATAGACAATCCCATACCCGCAGAAACTACTGCACTTTCACAAATTGGCGTATTGCGAACACGTTCTTTTCCAAATTGTGCTACAAAACCATCTGTTATTTTAAAGGCTCCACCGTATTCGGCGATATCCTGTCCCATAATCACCAGATTATCGTGACGTTCCATCGATTGTTTTAATCCTTGTGAAATCGCATCTACCAAACGAATGTTTTCCACTTCTCCGTTATGATCGAATGCTTCATGTGTATACGGTCTGTACACATCATTTAACTCTTCGTCAAGGTTTGCCACAATTTCAGGTTCTGCCTGAACTTTTGCCCAATGTTCGTCAATTTCTTTTTTGATTTCAGCACGATAAGCCTCATCCATATCCGGTGTCAGGATTCCTGCTTCCGAAAGGTATTTGCGGAAATTATCTACCGGATCTTTAATTGCCCACATATCCATTAATTCCTGTGGTACATATTTGGTTCCACTGGCTTCTTCATGCCCTCGCATACGGAAGGTTTTGAATTCCAATAGTACCGGACGCGGGTTTTCACGCATGGAGGCTACCAATTCGTCAATCTTTGTATATACCTCAAGAATATTGTTTCCGTCGATAATATAGCTTTCCATCCCATAACCAATTCCTTTATCGGCCAGGTTTTCACATCGGTATTGTTCATTTGTTGGTGTCGACAATCCGTAACCGTTATTTTCGATCACAAAAAGTACCGGTAAATCCCAAACTGCGGCAATATTTAATGCTTCGTGGAAATCACCTTCGGAAGTAGCACCTTCACCGGTAAAAACCGCGGTTACTTTTCCGTTTTTCTTTAATTTATTCGCTAAAGCAATACCATCGGCCACACCTAATTGTGGTCCAAGATGCGATATCATTCCGATAATTTTATATTCCTGTGTTCCGAAGTGGAACGAACGGTCACGTCCTTTGGTAAAACCATCCCCTTTTCCCTGCCATTGTGAAAACAAACGGTACAATGGGATTTCTCTGGTTGTAAACACCCCTAAGTTGCGGTGCATTGGTAAAATATATTCGTCTTTATCCAAAACGGATGTAATTCCTACTGAGATAGCTTCCTGTCCAATACCGGAAAACCATTTTGAAACTTTCCCCTGACGGATCAGGATCAGCATTTTTTCTTCGATCAGCCTTGGCTTGATTAATTTCTTATATAAATCTAATAGTTTTTCGTCACTTAGATTTTTCCGATCAAAATTCATGATGTTGTGCTTTGATTAAACGCTTCCAAAAGTATAAAAAAATAACCATCACCAATGGAATTGTTATCTAAATATTTTCCCAAATTATCGGATTCACCCAGGCAATTACCACGCTCATTCCCATTGTTGATAACTTTATAAATTTTATCTAAAAATTATTATTTACCTTTGTTTTATAATGGTTTCACAACCAAAAAGTTATTAACAAAATTTTTAAAGATGCAAAACATTCCCAGTGTTGACTTGCGTGATTTCCTATCGGACGACCCGGTACGTAAACAAAAATTTGTAAATGAAATCGGAAAAGCCTACGAAGACATCGGCTTCGTAGCATTAAAAGGTCATTTTTTAGATGACAAATTAGTTGATGAACTTTATGGTGAGGTTCGTAATTTTTTCACGTTACCACTTGAGGTAAAAGAAAAATACGAAATTCCTGGAATTGGTGGACAGCGTGGTTATGTTTCTTTCGGAAAAGAACACGCCAAAGGAAAAAAAGAAGGCGACTTAAAGGAGTTCTGGCATTTTGGTCAGTATGTCGAAAACGACCCGAAACTGGAAGCCGAATACCCTAAAAATGTGGAAGTTGCCGAACTTCCTAAATTTAACACGGTAGGTAAAGAAGCCTATCAGATGTTGGAAAAAACCGGCGTATATGTTTTAAGAGCGTTAGCATTATACCTTGGACTGGATGAGTTTTATTTTGACAATTACATCAAAAACGGAAACAGTATTCTACGTCCAATTCACTATCCTCCTATTACACAGGAACCGGAAAATGCCGTTCGTGCCGCTGCACACGGTGATATTAATTTGATCACCTTATTAATGGGTGCGCAAGGTAAAGGATTACAGGTTCAAAATCATAACGGTGACTGGATTGATGCCATTGCCCAAGATGATGAATTAGTGATCAACGTGGGTGACATGCTTTCCCGTCACACCAACAATAAACTAAAATCGACCATTCACCAGGTGGTTAATCCGCCACGTGAATTATGGGGTACTTCCCGTTTTTCGATTCCGTTTTTTATGCACCCGATAAGCGAAATGCCGCTTAACTGTCTGGAAAACTGTATCGATGCCGAAAACCCAAAACGTTATGACGATATTACCGCCGGTGATTTCCTTTACGAACGTTTGGTTGATTTGGGCTTAATTAAAAAATAATCCTTATTTTTATAAAATCGTAAAAGACATTGGGTTTTACACTCAATGTCTTTTATCTTTTACAACCTTTTTTGAAATGCAGCAATGCATCGAACCGATTTAGTAATATGGCAAAGAAAATAAGTAGTTTGGAAGATTTAGGCGGATTTGTTTTTTCCACCAATAAAGATTTTGAATTAAATACCGAGTCCGAGCAGGAAGAAACCCTTGCTCCCGGTCAGCAAAAACTGGAAGCGCACCTCGACAAAAAGAACCGGGGCGGAAAAGTGGCAACCATCATCAAAGGGTTTGTCGGTAATGACGACGACCTGAAGACGCTTGCCAAACAACTAAAAACGCTTTGCGGCGTGGGTGGCTCCGCAAAAGACGGCGAAATTATCATCCAGGGGAATTTCCGTGACAAAATCATGGATTTCCTGACAAAAGAAGGCTATAAAATAAAACGCGTAGGCGGTTAATAAAATACATACATAATGACAGCAATTAAATCATCTGAATTAATCCTGAATCCCGACGGTAGTGTTTACCACTTAAATCTGAAACCGGAAAACATCGCTACCGATATTATTTTTGTAGGTGATCAAAACCGGGTTTCAAAAATCACCAAACACTTTGATACCGTTGAATTTTCGACACAAAAACGTGAATTTAAAACCGAAACCGGTACGTATAAAGGCAAACGCCTTACGGTTATGTCTACCGGAATTGGCCCTGACAATATTGATATCGTGATGAACGAACTGGATGCTTTGGTTAATATCGACCTCAACACCCGCATGATCAAACCGGAGCTTACTTCTCTGAATATTGTTCGTATCGGAACATCGGGTTCTTTACAAAACGACATTCCGGTTGACAGCTTTGTAATGTCTGAATATGGCTTAGGACTGGACAATATGCTCCGCTCCTATATCATCGATTCGATTTCCGAAACAGCTATTGAAGACGCTTTTATAGCACATACCAACTGGGACATGCGCAAAGGGAAACCTTATGTAATCAAAGGCAGTGAAAAACTGGCTCAGAAAATCGAAAGTACCGAAATTCACAAAGGATTTACCGGTACGGCTGGTGGTTTTTACGGTCCGCAAGGACGCGTATTGCGCCTTCCGATTCAGGACGAAGCACTAAATGCCAAAATGGACAGTTTTAACTATAACGGTACACGAATGACCAATCTGGAAATGGAAACCGGCGCTATATATGGGCTTTCCCGTTTATTGGGTCACGAGGCCTTATCCCTTAACGCAATCATTGCCAATCGTGCCAATGGTACTTTTAGCGAAGATCCGTATAAAGCGGTCGATGCTCTTATCCTATATACATTAAATAAACTGGTCGAATAAAATGCATACGCTGGCTTCACAACTTATCGCAGATATTACAGCTTTTGAACGTCAGTTCCACGAAGGCCATTTATCCGGTTTTGAAGTAAAATCTGCTGCGACTATTTGGTCTAAAAAAGAGATACTGGGACATTTGATTGATTCGGCTCGCTACAATCTGGAACGTTTTACGGAAATTCAGTACGCTGAAAGTCCGTATTCGGTTCGCCCGTACAATCAGGACGAACAGGTTAAAACCAACCAGTATCAGCAACGTGAAAGTACCGAATTACTCCTATTATGGGCTGCTTTAAACCGGCAAATCGCTTTTGTAATGCAGTGTCAGATCGCAGAAACACTAGCTTTACCGTTGCTTTTACCAGACGGAACTACGTCGGATTTGCGTTTTTTAATGACCGATTATATCCATCATTTACAACATCATTTAATCGAAATCAGAAAATGAAACCCATTATCACCACCGAAAGACTGATCATCCGGGAATTGCACCCTGATGATGCCGCAGGTATTTTCCGATTAGATTCCAATCCGGCAGTTCATGAATACCTGGGAAAATCTCCTATTACAACCATAGAAGAAGCACAAAATGCCATTTCCTTTATTCGAAAACAATACGAGACGAATGGCATTGGTCGTTGGGCAATGCTATTAAAAGATACAAACGAGTTTATTGGTTGGACGGGACTTAAATTGATCAACACAGAAGAAGTGAACGGTCATCGGAATTTTTACGACCTTGGGTACCGATTGGTACAGGAACATTGGCGAAAAGGCTATGGTTTTGAAGCCGCCAGCGCTTGTTTGGAATACGCTTTTTCGGTTATGAAACTCGAAAAAGTATATGCCAATGCTGAAAAAGGAAATACCGGTTCTAATACGATATTACAAAAACTACAACCCGTACATACGGAATCTTTTCTGGATGAAGGAATCGAAACCATTTGGTTTGAATTTCAAAATAACAAAATCGGCAGTTAAACCTGCTGATTTTTTTTTAGGATTTCCACACCATTCAGGTAATCCGACGGGCGTTGTCCTAATAACTTATAAAACGTATTACTAAAGGTCGGTATACTGTTATACCCTACCGCAACAGCCACTTCACTAACCGGTAGTCGTTTTTCCAGTAATAATTCGATCGCTTTCAGCATTCTCCGTATCGTAAAAAACTGTATAAACGACATGCCCATATCTTTTTGAAACAAACGATATAACGAACGTTCACTAAATCCAAATTTTTCGGCCAATGTGGAAAAGAAAATAGTTTCATCAAGATGCTCATCCAGATAGGTGATCACTTTTAATAGCCGTTTGTCTTTGGCCGTTGGTAATGCTAATGGCAGATTGGTTTCGCAAATCTCCGGTAAGATCGCCTTAATGGCTCTTGCAATAAAATAATTACGGCTTCCTTTTTTTAAATTGCCGTTCCAACGGTTAGTGAATAGCATCATTTGTAATAACAAATCGTTAACCGGGTAAATCCCTTCATTATTATAAAAGGAATGTTCGTTTTTGTCGACCGGAAAATAGAGGTTTCGCATCATTACATTTTCCGAACTCGGATGAATACTGTGTTTGATAGTATCCGGAATCCACATAAAATGGCGCGCCGGTAAAAAGTAGGTTTTGGTTTCGGTGGTCACATAAACCAGTCCGCCTTCGGTATACAACAGCTGTGCTTTTTCATGTTTATGCGTCGGAATCAATAATTCACCCATCAGGTCGTGATGGCAATAAATACTGTTTTTATCCGTGTCCACATCCTTGGTATAATACTTCTCTACCTTTAGGTTTTCCTTTTCCATGCTGTCTGAAATGAATATTTTTTTGGCTTATTACGATAATTCGCTACTGGATTATTTCTTTAAAATTGTAAACTAAACCAATCAGAATAAAAACAAGTAAAAGCTTTTGTTAATAAAACTTTATTTTTTGGTTTAATTTTTTATCAAAAAATCATTTTATGAACCCAGAAAGAATTCAATTTCAAAAATACAAAGACAAAGTGATTTCCGCCCACCAGGCCGCCGCTTTTTTTAAAGATAAAATGGTTGTCGGTTCCAGCGGATTCACAAAGGCCGGCGACAGTAAAGCGGTTTTACCGGCTTTTGCGTTGCGTGCCGAACATGAGGCCATCGGAATTACCCTGATTACCGGTGCTTCCCTTGGTCATACCACCGATGCCGATCTGGCCCGAACGAATGCCCTTTACAAACGAATGCCCTTTCAGGTCGATCCGGTAATGCGGGGGAAAATCAACAGTGGTGCCATTCTTTTTATTGATCAGCATCTTAGCGAAACGGCCGAATTACTTGAAAACAAACACCTTCCCCAATTGGATTTTGCGATTATAGAAGCCACTTATATCGATACTAACGGGCATATAATCCCAACAACTTCCGTTGGAAACTCGGCTACTTTTGCCCATTTGGCAGACAAAATCATTATTGAAATCAACACGTCCATTCCTTTTGAATTTAAAGGAATACACGATATTTTTATACCAACCCACTACCCTAATCGTGATGTCATAAACATTACGGCTTCCGACGATCGCATTGGCTCCGATGTTATCCGTATTGACCCGGATAAAGTGGCCGGAATCGTTTTTACCGAAATCCCGGATAGTCCGGCGCAAACCACCGCTCCGGATGCCAAAACCACTGCCATTGCCAACCATTTACTGGCCTTTTTTGAAAAAGAGATACAAAGCGGGCGTTTAACAAAATCTTTGATGCCATTACAGGCCGGTATCGGTAAGGTGGCCAATGCGGTATTGTCGGGGTTGGCTAAAGGTGATTTTGAAAATCTGGTAATGTATTCCGAAGTATTACAGGACAGTACTTTCGAACTAATGGATACCGGTAAAATGACGTTTGCTTCGGCTTCGTCCATTACCGTTTCGGAATCCTGTTACCAACACCTGTTAAACAATTTCGATCAATATAAAGACAAAATCGTCCTTCGTCCGCAGAATATCAGTAATTCCGCAGAAGTGATCCGTCGCTTGGGTATTATCGGAATCAATACGGCTATCGAATTTGATATTTACGGCAATGTCAATTCGACGCATATTTCCGGAACGAAGATGATGAATGGAATTGGCGGTTCGGGTGATTTTGCCCGTAATGCCTACCTGAGTATTTTCGTAACACAGTCGGCTTCAAAAGACGGAAACGCTATTTCCCATGTGTTGCCAATGGTATCCCATACCGACCATACGGAACACGACGTAGACATTTTGGTAACCGAACAAGGTCTGGCCGATTTACGCGGACTGGCACCTCGTGAACGCGCTAAAGTGATCATCGAAAATTGTGCCCATCCCGAATACCGGGAACAACTACAGGGCTACTTCGATAGAGCCTGCGAACGCGGCGGACATACACCACATATACTGGAAGAAGCTTTTAATTTCCATACAAGATACCTGGAAACAGGCACCATGAAACAAAATTGCCTTGTAACCTACGAAGGGTAAGGTAACATTTGTGTTGTTTTCTTTGTTTATTTGCGAAAACTTCCCCGATAGTAATTTCTAAGTTATTATACGGGGAATGTTTATTTTTAACCCCTTCTTATCGCAAAAATTTATTTACTCTTACTATCTTAGCAATTAATTTTTTCACATGAAAACAATTCGAATTGCAGGAGTACCCGAGCACTTTAATTTACCCTGGCATTTATGCATTGAAAACGGCGAATTTAACGAGGTGGACATCGATTTACAATGGACCGATGTACCCGAAGGAACCGGGAAAATGTGTCAGATGCTCCGCGATAACGAAACCGATATCGCTATTATTTTAACCGAAGGCATCCTAAAAGATATCTCCAATGGCAATCCGAGCAGTATTGTTCAAATTTATGTACAATCGCCTTTGCTTTGGGGCATCCATGTAGGTGCACAGTCGGCCTATCAAAAACTGAGCGATCTAAACGGTAAAAAAGCGGCGATCAGTCGGATCGGATCGGGTTCACAATTGATGTCGATCGTAAATGCTAAAAACGAAGGCTGGGATACCCAAAACATTCCTTTTGAAATCGTAAACACCATAGACGGTGCCGTTACAGCACTTACCAATGGAACAGCCGATTATTTTATGTGGGAACGTTTTATGACCAAACCATTGGTGGATAACGGTACCTTCCGTCATTTGGGCGATTGCCCTACGCCATGGCCGTCATTTGTAATTGCCGTTCGCAATGACGTATTGGCAACCGACAAACATGTGATTGATCAAATTCTGGAAATTATCAATACCACTACCCGCGAGTTTAAAGAAATTCCGAGTATCGACCGAACACTGGCGAATCGTTTTAATCAAAAAACGGAAGACATACAGGAATGGCTGCAACTAACGCGTTGGTCGCAAAAAAAACCGGATAAAAAAACCTTTGAAAAAATTCAAAATCAATTATTCGATTTAAAAATAATCGAAACCAAAGCCGCTTATGAATCCGTCATAAAATAAGTATTTACAAGCCATCGCTAAAAAATGACTTTGTCCGAAAAAACCAAGATCCAAAAAATAAAAGAAAAGCTTTCTTTGCCAAAGCCTTGGGACAATGTTGTCATTTTTTTCCTGAATATACTGATCACCATTCCGATATTTATTATTGTCCATCAGAATATTATCGACCCGGAATGGTTTTTACATATCGATCGCGTATTGCTTTTTGTCGTCATACTGGTGATCATCCAATTGGTATTACGAATGCTTAAAACCGTGATCATTATTTGTATTTTCCTGTATTTACTGGCATTGATATGGGGAACCCTATTTGGCGGCTACGGTTTTAATTCGGTTTTTGAAGATTATCGGGCCATGATCTATACCATGTCAGACGACGCCAATCCACAGGATATTATTATTGCCAAACTGCTTCCGTTTCCCAATAAATCCAAGATCATCGACGCGGTGGATTATACCAACCCGAAGGTTCGGAATTTTGCCTTAAAAGCCACTACGCTACATTTTCAGGACGTAAAGGGATTCCGTGAATACCGACAAACGATTCAGTGTTTTGCGGTTTTCGCAGAAGTAAAAAAGCGTTGGAATTATGTAAACGACCCAAAGGGGCGAGAATATATTGCCTCGGCCAGTGAGTCGTTACAACACTTTTCGGGCGATTGTGATGATCATGCAATTTTGATGGCGGCATTAATCCGGGCTATAGGCGGTACCCCGCGAATTATCCATACCGGTGGCCATTTGTATCCCGAAATGCTGATTGGAACCAAAGCCGACCTGGAAAATGTAATCTACCTGATCAAGGAAGTGTTGTTTAAGGACGAAAGCCGAGGAAAAGAAATCAATTACCATATCGACGAACGCGGTCAGATCTGGCTCAATCTGGATTATACCGCCAAGTATCCCGGTGGTCCGTTTATGTCGGAAGAAATTTTAGGAGAATTAACGTTTTACTAATTACCAGTTGATTGACGGTTTGCCTTTTTGCTGTAAAAACGCATTCGTTTTACTGAAATGTTTGTTTCCAAACCAAAGTCCGCGATTGGCACTTAGTGGCGACGGATGTCCGGTTTCCAATACAAAGTGGCGATTTCTGTCGATTTTAGCTCCTTTTTTCTTGGCAAATCCGCCCCAAAGCAAAAAGACTACGTCCTGTTTTTCGTCGGAAACCTTTTGGATTACGGCATCGGTAAATGCCTCCCAGCCCTGGTTTTGATGACTACCGGCCATACTTTCCCGAACGGTTAACGTAGCGTTTAACAACAATACGCCCTGATCGGCCCAACGTTCGAGATTACCGCTTTTTGGAAACGGAATACCCAAATCGGTTTCAATTTCTTTAAAAATATTGAGTAATGACGGCGGAAAAGCGATGCCATCGTTTACCGAAAAACACAAACCATTGGCCTGATTCGCGCCATGATACGGATCCTGTCCGATGATTACAACTTTAACATTATCAAACGGACAACGATCGAATGCAGCAAAAATATGATTTCCTTTTGGGTAACAACGAGTTTGCGCATATTCCGTTTTTACAAAATGAATCAATTTGTCAAAATACGGTTTTTCAAATTCGGCGGATAGTACGTTTTCCCAGGAAGGATGTATATTTACTTGCATTTTATATTTTTTTACCAAAAATAACACTTTTAGCAGACTTTTAGCTTTAGCGATACCGCTTCTTCTTTGTAAATTTGCAATTCAATTTAAAAAAATGATTTCAATTACCGATAAAACCCTACAGGATTTAGAATTTAAAACCATACTGGAAACCATTTCGGACTTGTGTAATACCGAAACCGGAAAACAGAAGGCGCTTGAGATTATCCCTTTCAAAACTGAGGAAACACTCATGGATGCCTTATGGCAAACATCGGAGTATGTTTCTTCTTTTACCAATAATAATGTTATCCCGAATCACTATTTTGATGCGATTCACCACGAAATAAAATACCTGGCTATTGAAGACAGTTTTCTGGAGTTGAGCGGTTTTCGAAAGATCAGCGCACTTTCCGATACTTCCAATACGCTGATTCAGTTTTTCCGAAAATTCGACGATTATTATCCGAAATTAAACCTTCGGGCTTCGGAAATCGAACTGACGAAATTCATCATCCAGAAAATTGATGAGGTAGTCGACAAATACGGCGAAATTAAAGACAATGCCTCTCCGGATCTAGTCGAAATCCGTCGTAATATGAATCTGGTTCGCGGAAAAATCAATCAGAGTTTTGGCGCTGCTTTGTCCAGTTACAATAGCATGGGGTATCTGGACGACATTCGGGAAACCATTGTGGATAATCGTCGCGTTTTGGCCGTATTGGCCATGTACCGTCGTAAAGTTAAAGGAACCATCTTGGGTAGCTCCAAAACCGGAAGCATTGCCTATATCGAACCGGAAGCCACCTTGCGTTATTCGCGGGAACTGAGCAATCTGGAATATGAAGAACGCGAAGAAATTACCCGGATTTTAAAACAGCTAACCAATGCCATTCGTCCGTATATCCAACTTTTAAAAGACTATCAGGATTTTCTGAGCGATATCGATGTGGTCGCTGCAAAGGCGAAATATGCCTATAAAATCAATGGTTTGCTTCCGAAAATAACAACAGAGAAAAAACTGTATTTCCGCGAGGCTTTTCATCCGATTCTATATCTGAATAACAAACAGAAAAATGTGCCAACCTATCCGCAAACGATCGAATTGACACAGGAAAACAGGATTATTGTAATTTCCGGACCCAATGCCGGTGGTAAAAGTATTACCCTTAAAACGATCGGATTGTTACAACTGATGTTACAAAGCGGTATCCTGATTCCGGTACACGAACGCAGTGAAACGTTTCTATTTGACCGTATTCTGACCGATATTGGCGATAACCAATCCATCGAAAACCATTTGAGTACGTATAGTTACCGGTTGAAGAATATGAATTACTTTCTGAAAAAGTGTAACGCCAAAACCTTATTCCTGATCGATGAATTCGGAACCGGTTCCGATCCGGAACTTGGTGGTGCATTAGCCGAAACTTTCCTGGAAGAATTCTACCACCGTGAAGCGTTTGGTATTATTACCACGCATTACACCAATCTGAAAATACTCGCGAATGAACTCCCTTTTGCCACCAATGCGAACATGTTATTCGACGAAAAATCGCTGGAACCGATGTATAAATTACACTTGGGTCAGGCCGGTAGTTCCTTTACGTTTGAAGTCGCGCAGAAAAACGGCATTCCATATGGTTTGATCAATCGTGCAAAAAAGAAAGTCGAAGGCGATAAAGTCCGCTTTGATAAAACGATTGCCAACCTCCAAAAAGAGCGTTCCCGTATGGAAAAAACCTCTCAAAACCTAAAAGAGGAAGAAACCAGAGCGCGTGAGGAAAGCCGAAAAATGGAAGGCATCAATACAAAAATTCAACAAAAACTGGAAAGCTATCAGGAATTGTATGATTCCAACCAACGTTTGATCTATATGGGTCAGAAAATGGACGATATTTCCGAAAAGTACTTTAATAACAAAAATAAAAAAGAACTTATCGGGGAATTTCTAAAAATGGTGGAGATCGAAAACTCCAAGCGTAAAAAAATTACGGTGAAGGAGAAAAAAGCCAAGGAAGCGGTTCAGAAAGAGATTATCGAAGAGGTTAAGGAAAAGGTTGAAGTAATCCGAAAAGAGAAAAAGGAAAAGAAAATAAAAGCTATTCAGGAAGAAAGCAACAAGCCAAAAATTCCATTAAAAGTGGGCGACCGTGTTCGTATGATCGATGGTAAAGCCGTAGGAAGCATTGATGCGATCGAAAAGAATAAGGCAACGGTCAATTATGGTATTTTCACATCCAAAGTTGCTCTGGATAATCTGGAACTGGTCGAACGCAAAAAATAAGATATGGAAGGTTTACCCCAAGACAAAAAGATTGTGCTTTTTGACGGTTTCTGTAATCTGTGTGATAGCTCGGTACAGTTTATCATCAAACACGACCAAAAAGATGTATTTCGTTTTCTGCCGTTGCAATCGGAACTGGGACAACAGGTGATTCGACATATCGGTGTGGATACCTCCAAAACCGACAGTATTATTCTATATGAACCCGGAATAGCCTACCATTATAAAGCTGATGCTGCGATTTCAATTGCCAAAACCATCGGTGGTGTTTATTCGCTATTCGGTTTATTTAGCTGGATTCCAAAACCGATTTCCAATGCTGTTTACGATTATGTGGCTAAAAACCGCTATAAATGGTATGGTAAAAAAGACCAGTGTATGTTACCGAGTCCGGAAATTAAAGCAAAATTTTTATAACCTGATAATTATCATCATTTTACCGTCAATTTAAAGTTAGATTTGAGTAACTAAATCACTTAAAAATGGCAAAGCTTTTTATTTCCCTGTATTCCTGGTCCATTGGAGCCTTTATTATGATTGGTATTTTTTCGTTCGTCATCTTTTCATTAGTCGCTTATATTTTCCTGATGATGAACAGTAATAAAAAGAAAAAAGAGCGGGAGTAGCATCGCTATCCCGCTCTTACAAATACAAATCAGAAAAAATAATTATTTTTTGACAATCTTTTTAGTTGCCATACCTTCATTTGTCGTAATATTCATAAAATATACTCCTGAATTCAAATCAGCTATATTTACCTGAGTTTCAGAAACAGTATCTAATTTTACTGTTTTTACAGTTCTACCGTTGATATCGTTAATCACAATCTGATTTACCAAAACGTTGCTATTGTTTGCAACCGTTACTACATCCTGAGCCGGGTTCGGGAAAACCGAGAACTTAGACGCAAGGAAATCGTCTGTTGAAGCTGTAGGCATAGCGAAAACAGCAACATCATCAATACTCAAAAGATTCTTGTCATTGTTATTATTTACCCAAGCAATGTAAACACTTTGTCCGGCAAATTGCGCCAGAGAAAAAGATCGGTTCTGCCAGGTATTTGATTCCGATGGTGTCGCATAAATTACCTGTGTAAAATCGGCGGCATTCGTTCCCGTTGTAGAAACTCTTAATTCGTATCCATCCTGATACGCAACATCTGAATCACCAGATTTCGCTCTAAAAGCCACTTGAATCTGGTTGTTTGCCGGAAGTGCAATTTGCGGTGTAATCAACCATCTGTTTGCTGTACCAGCCGGGTTAAACCAAGATGTTGTGGAAGCCACCTTATTTCCAGGTTCTGAATTCCAGGTTACCACTGCCCATGCATTAACTCCAAAAGTAGTCGCATACGTTCCATTAGGTGTTAAACCATCAAGATTACGCAATGTCCATCCTGTTAATGCCGTATTATTTTCAAAATTTTCCTGAAAAATTGTTGTTGTTTGTGCATTTCCTGCCAAAAGAGTTCCCAGTAATAAACCGGTAGTAAGTAATGTTTTTCTCATTATGGTTTTGTTTTAAAAAAATAAAACTACCTATTAAAATTTAAGAAAAAAACCATAAAAGTGTTAATTCAAAATAAACATAATATCCTGTTAACACATACCGATAAACAATGCTATTAACCTAATATTTTACACAAAAATCATTTTTTTAATACTTTTTTCTCTTACAAGAGAAAAAATATAAATTTAGAATTTCCTTACTTATAAAGAAAGGATAAAAAAAGAGCGGGACTAGCATCGCTATCCCGCTCTTACAAATACAAATCAGAAAAAATAATTATTATTTTTTGATAATCTTTTCAGTTGTCACACCTTTATCCGTTGTGATGTTCATAAAATAGATTCCGGAATTTAAATCGGCAATATTAACCTGAGCTTCAGAAACAGCATCAAATTTTACAGTTTTTACCGTTCTTCCATTGATATCGTTGATTGCAATCTGGTTCACCATAACGTTGCCATCGTTTGCAACTGTTACCACGTCATGAACCGGATTCGGGAATACTGTAAATTTCGCTTTTGAGAAATCGTTAGCAGAAGCCGTTACTTCTGTAAGACCGTTTAAAGTTAACGTTCCGGTCCAGATTCCTGCAGCTCCTTCTCCATCGTAACCATGACCTAACCAAACGGTATAGGTTGTTCCGTCGAAATTAAGTGGTGTATCCAATACAATTGTTCCTGTTACAGGAGTTCCCGGCTCGTCCGAGTCACCATCATCCCAAAAATAGCTTTGGTCTGCATATAAATCGTCATATCCTCCAATTTGCAATAATCCCAATGAATTAATATCACCATTTGCTGTAACATACACTGTAAGGTCACTCGCATAGGTATCCATTGCAGAATCGTTAAGGATGGCATTCATCGTAACACTGTTTAGTGTCCCGGTGAATTCTCCCGGCTCATTAAGCTTATAAAACATAAAGCTTTCAATGGCCATATTATTAAAAGGAACCGTTACCGATTGTGCGAAAGTTGTGTTTATTGATGCCAACACAAGGCATAAACAAAGTAATGTTTTTTTCATTATAATTGGTTTTGTATTACTAAAAGTAAAATTAACCATTAAATTTTAAGGAAAAAATAATAAAAGTGTTAATTCAGAATAAACATAACCTTTCGTTAACAGATAAAAAAAAACCTTAATATTAACTTAAGGTTTTAAATAAAATTCATTTTTTTTACTAATTTTTCACTTCCTAAGGAAAAAATCAAGTAGGACAATTGCAGCCATCGCCTCGACAATTGGTACCGCACGCGGTACCACACAAGGATCGTGGCGTCCTTTACCCTGTTGTTCGGTTATATTCCCCTTATTATCAAGAACTTCCTGTTTTTGCATGATCGTAGCAACGGGCTTAAAAGCTACCCGAAAGTAAATATCCATACCATTACTGATCCCCCCCTGAATCCCTCCGGAAAGGTTACTTTTAGTGGTTCCGTCCGGATTATACAGGTCATTATGCTCGCTTCCTTTCATTTTGGCACCACAAAAACCGCTACCATATTCAAATCCTTTTACTGCATTAATCGACAACATGGCTTTTCCCAGTTCGGCATGTAATTTGTCGAATACCGGCTCACCCAAACCGATCGGCACATTTTGAATCACGCAGGTAACGGTACCACCAACGGTATCCCCTTCTTTTCGGATTTCTTTAATATACGCTTCCATTTTTTCGGCCGTTGCCTGATCCGGACAACGCACTGCATTGCTTTCTGTTAATGAAAAATCCAGCGCCTGATACGGTTTATCAATAAAAATATCTCCAACAGACGATACAAAGGCATTGATTTTAATTTCCGGCATAGCCTGTTTTGCAATCGCTCCAGCCACTACCCGACTCGCTGTTTCACGAGCCGAACTACGTCCGCCACCACGATAATCGCGGATGCCATATTTTTGTTCGTATACATAATCGGCATGACTTGGACGATAGGTGTCCTTTATATGAGAATAATCATCTGATTTCTGATTGGTATTCGGTACAATAAACCCGATTGGTGTTCCAGTTGTTTTTCCTTCGAAAATTCCCGATAAGAATTGTACAGCGTCTTCTTCTTTACGTTGGGTTACAATGGCCGATTGTCCCGGTTTCCGGCGTTGCATTTCTTTTTGAATGGCTTCAAAATCCAAAGCAATTCCAGCCGGGCATCCATCAATAATTCCTCCTAAAGCTTCTCCATGCGATTCCCCGAATGTGGTTATCCTGAACAATGTTCCGTATGTATTTCCTGCCATAACGCGTATTTTTATACAAAAATAAACTATTCTGATCGCACGGCAATACTAAACTTTCCGCAAAGAACTAATAATTATTTAATGTTTCATTAAATTTTTAATAACAACAAAAGGGTTTATTTGTTAAACTTAAATTTCAATTCCTTGAAAAAGAGAAGCGTTGATATTGTTGTTATCTCCGATGTACATTTAGGTACTTATGGCTGTCATGCGAAAGAATTACTAAAATATCTGAACACAATCAAGCCCAAAACACTGATCTTAAATGGTGATATTATCGACATCTGGCAATTTCGAAAGTCCTATTTTCCAAAATCCCATCTTAAAGTCGTAAAAAAATTACTGGATTTTTCTTCAAAAGGGACGCGGGTTTATTATATCACCGGAAATCACGACGAGATGTTGCGGAAATTTAGCGACACCACAATGGGGAATTTTTCCATAGTCGACAAACTGGTTTTGGATTTACACGATAAAAAGGCCTGGATTTTCCATGGGGATATTTTCGATAATTCCGTACATCATGCCAAATGGATTGCCAAACTGGGCGGTATCGGTTATGATTATCTGATTTTACTCAACCGTTTTATCAACTGGTGCCTGATTAAAATAGGAAAAGAACCGTATTCCCTATCCAAAAAGATCAAAAGCAGTGTAAAAAAAGCCGTGAAATTTATCTCCGATTTCGAAACGACTGCAACCGATCTGGCCATCGAAAAAAACTACGATTATGTGATCTGTGGCCATATTCACGAGCCTAAAATCGTCGAAAAAGAAAATAAAAAAGGAAAAACGCTCTATCTGAATTCCGGTGACTGGATCGAGAATCTGACCGCTTTGGAATACAATAAAAAAAGGTGGAAACTATACCAGTATTCCCCGGAAGCGGTACAAGAAGCAGATGATGATGATTATTTTGAACAGGAAACTCAATTAAGTCAGGAATTATTATCCTTAAAAATACTAATGAAAGGTTAATATTTTAACATTTTTTAGTAAATTAGCTAAAAGATTTCACTAAAATGATTTTAAGATATATCCCT
>NZ_JASLCE010000118.1 GCF_030146175.1 Flavobacterium sp.
CTCCTATTGATTCTATCATTTCTGATAAGCTGTGTTTTTTTTATGCATTCCAATGCGAATGATTTCCGATATCCCGGAATAAAAGTGGTATTCGTTTTTTTAAATTTAAGTTTATGTCCGATTTTTTTTGGACGTATCGTAAAAAAGAGTACCATTTCAAAAGAACAAAAATTGCTATTCTATGCCGTACCTGTCGTTTTATTGGAATATTTGGGAATTACCATGTTATTCTACTTTTATAAAACAGGAACTATCTTTTTTAATCACCTTGTTGTTAATGGAATTATAATCGTTTTTGCCGTTTTTATTATCTACTATACGATTATGATTCTAAAACAATTGCCTTCTAAAATAGGCGATGAAAAAACGAATCGTTTAATGGACTAAATAAAAATTCCGACAGCACAGTAAAGACTGTCGGAACATATATGTTATATAATCTCTACTTCTGTTTTTCCATGCGATGCCGGACGGCCAAAACTGTCAAGATTTACCATCGTAATAGCGTCAACAGTAATGATCACATCTTTGGTCATGACATTGCGAACTTCACATTTCATAACAATAGAAGTACGCCCAAATTTTACCAGGTCAATCCCGATTTCGATAATATCACCCTGTCTGGCGGAGCTCATAAAGTTGATTTCCGACATAAATTTGGTAACGATCTTGTTGTTTTTTAATTGAATGATTGCAAATAGAGCCGCTTCCTCGTCAATCCAGGATAACAGTTTTCCTCCGAAAAGCGTACCGTTTGCATTAAGGTCTTCTGGTTTAACCCATTTTCTTGTCTGATAAATCATGATATAAATTTTTGCAGTGCCAAAGTTACTATTTCTTGGTGGTCAAATGCTAATTTGGGAAGTTCTTTTATTGGAAACCATGCGGCTTCTTTGGCATCATCGGCCGCAACAGCTACCGTGTTCTCCGGAACAATTCCAAAATAAGCAATAGAAACGACATGACTTCGAGGGTCACGAAATGGCTTTCCAAAGGCTCCGATTTGCTCTAAGTGATCGATTTTAATAGTTGTTTCTTCAAAAAGTTCTCGTATAGCGGCATCCATTAAGTCTTCATCCTGATCGACAAATCCACCAGGTAATGCCCAATCATTTTTAAAAGGCTCATTCGCCCGTTTTATTAAAAGAATGCTATAATCAGACAGTGTTTTTTTGGCAATGACGGCATCAACTGTTAAAAAAATGTTAGATTTTCTCATAAAGTACGAATTATGTATCTCGAAATTTTCAGTATTTTTTTGTTATAAATATGCAGCTTTAGTTCACTACTGTGAAAAAGTTTTTAGAAAATCAATCCTTTCTTTAAATATAAACAAGCCGGAAGCCTTGATTCTAAAGACAAAGTTAATTAATTGTTACTTTAATCACGTTCGATTCTCATTATCTTTGCCCAAATCAATACAAATAGCCAATAGTATACTGTTGGAATTTAAAAAAAGTAAAGTGAATATGAAAAGAATTATGCTTCCCTTATTTGTAACGGTACTGGCTTTCGGAACAGCTATGGCTCAGGAAAAACCAGTCTTTAACAAATGGTCAATCGACATCAACGGAGGAATCAGCAAGCCTACTGCCCCATTTACGAGCGGTTATTATGCAAAAAATTACAACCTTTTCCATGCTGATTTAGGTGTACGTTATATGTTCAACACCAAATTCGGTTTGAAAGTCGATGTAGGTTACGATCAGTTTGACAATGATTCTAAAAGTGCTTCTTTCGATGGACAGTATTATAGAACAACTTTACAAGGTGTGGTCAACCTGGGACGTGTGCTTAATTTCGAAGAATGGACACAACACTTAAACTTACAAGCGCATACCGGTATCGGATACGCTTTTATGAAAAACGATCGCTTTGATGGAGTCGACAATATGCTAAACCATATTATTGGTCTTACCGGACAAATTAAATTATCGGAACGTGTTGCTTTAAATGCCGATTTTTCCATGATCAACAATGTACGTCAAAACAATACTTTCGATGGTGCTGTAGCTCCGGAAGACAGAGGTTTTAACGGTACCTTATATAATGCAACCGTTGGTTTGTCTATATATTTAGGTAAAAACGAAAGACATGCCGACTGGTATTATGCAGAAGACAAGGTGGATCGATTAGCGGAATTAGAAAAACGAATTGGTGATTTGGAAACCTTAATGAACGATTCAGATAAAGACGGTGTGCCGGATTATCTGGATGCAGAAGCCAATACTATTCCAGGTGTAGCAGTGGATACAAAAGGACGTGCTGTTGACAGAAACAATAACGGAATACCGGATGAATTAGAAAGCTATTTAGAGCGCAACTATGGTGCAAGCAGCAAAGGATCGTCTTTAAGCGGAGAAACGCTAAAAGAAATGATCAACCAAGGATATGTAAATGTGTACTTTGACTTTAACCAATCGCAACCGGCTTCTAATTCGGTTAGCGGAATGGATTTCTTAGTAAAATATCTAAAAGCGCATCCAGGTGCTACAGCTGATGTAATCGGATATGCCGATGAAATCGGAAATACGGATTACAACAAAAACTTATCTCAGAAACGTGCTGAAAACGTTAAAAATGTTTTGGTTAAATCCGGAATTGATGCTTCCCGATTAAACATTATCGGAAACGGTGTGGATAGTTCGGTAGCTAAAGATTCGAAAGCCGCACGACAATTGGTAAGAAGAGTTACTTTTAAAATCAAGTAATTAACAATATCTTATTCATAACTTATAAAGAACCGCTGTAATCCTACAGCGGTTTTTTTATAACTTTAAAATAAAAAATGGAAAATCGCGACACCTTTCTGATCGATCTCAGAGGCGAAGCCTTGGGAATGATCACGGATCAGTCTTCGTCCGAAGAAATTTTTCAAAACAAAATCCTGCGTCCGATCCTGCGGCTGCAAAACGAACTTTTTATTCAGGTTTTCCTGAATTATGCTGTAAAACAGAAAAATGTTTTCTTTTCGCTCACACCCGAAAAAAAGATGGCCTATATCGAGAATGTAATCCAACGGGATATTAAGTTCCGAAACTCGTTAAAAGGAATGATCATTGGCCTTTTTACGGTAGAAGAATATCAGGAATATATCAAAAATTCATCCAATCTAAACAAAAGAATGATGAATGTGCTTATCGAACGCCTGAAAAGTCAGGTGCAGTTATTGGAACTGGATTAATACGAATTATACAAACAATAGCTTTTTATTAGCTACGTTTATTACAATAAAAGGATCGTGTTATCGCGGTCCTTTTTTTAGCAATATATTTTAAAAAAGGTAACTTTGTAGAAGTTTCGTATATAGCTTTATATAAATGCTAGATTTATTTATCTTTAAATACTTTTCTAAGCTCCATATTAATTATATCTTATGAATTTAATGCTTTTTCTAAAGACTCATATTTTTCTTTAAAATAAGTTAAGTCTACATCTGGAAATAATTTAGGAAAACGTTTAATAATATTCCTCATCTGGTGTAAAACACCCTCTGCAGAATACGTAAATGTCCCCTCTTTAAATTTATCACTAAAAGGGTGAGGTCCTTGTAAATATTTTGATCCGTATTCTACATAAACAGGTTTATAGTTTCCTAACTTTTTTACAATTTCCTGTGTGTCAATATAAAAATACTGCCAATAGTAAACAGCCTTGCAAGCAATCATGGTATCATAATATTCTTCTAGATTCATATCCATTTTAAACCAAATACCGGAATCAAAAAAATAAATGGGACAAGGATAAACACCCTCTTCTCTCAATATACAGCCATATGTACCATCATCCCCATGACCTGACTTATGAAAATAATTAAGTTTAGGTAAAAAGTTTTGCCAGATCACTTCGGCTTCAGGTTGAGGGTTGTTTTTCCAAAAACGGCTGTCGTTATTATAATTATCCCAAAAATGAGAAGGGTATCCTAATGATTCAAAAAGACCTAAAATTTTAAAACCTCCCCAAAGATATTCTTCGTCTGATTCATTCGTTGTTGAAGACCAATCTAAGGTTAAAGCACTTATAGAATTGTACTGATAATCTTCTTCAGGAATTTCAACTTTAATCCAATCTTTAGCTCTTGTTAGTATTCTTTGACTTAAAAATCCAGCATTTTTTATTACTTCTTCACTATTATTTTCATTTACTTGTAAGCTATTATTATCCAGCTCTTTAATAAAGTTATTCAGTTTTTCAATTATGATCATATGATTTGTTTTATAAAATAAAATATATCTTTATTTAATTTTTAAGGATTCATATAATTCTATAAACTCCTCCATCTTAAAATCAGGAAAAAGTAAAGGCATATCTTCTACAAAAGCATCATATCTGGACTTTCCATACAAGGCTGAGTCGTTTTTCCCATATTCGAGATATACAATTACATAGTGCCACATCATATAGCCTCTTGTTGCAAAAGCAAGCTTTACATATCCTTCAAAGTTTATTTTTAAGGGATAAAAGCCAATTCCAAAGTCATGAAAATAAATAATCTCATCTTCATTTTCTTTACTGAAAACTCCGGCACAAATATCTTCAACAGTATCTACAGGAATAAACTGCCCTGTTTTTAAAAAGGAATCTTCGCCTTTTATATAATATCCGTGACCTTCTTCAAGTTCAATAACACTATGTTTTTGAAATAATTCATCTAGCGGAAGTATGTTTATTATTCCACGTTCACTTGTTTTTTGTCCTTCGGTTCTTGTTGGAATAACACCCTCCCAATTATAAGAATAGCCATTAGTATAACTATAAAAACCTTCCATTGTATTTAATAACAGGTTTTTATATTTGTTAAAAAATGATTTTTTGGTCATACTCCATCCACCTCCTGTATATTTTATAGTCTTTTGAAGTTGAGCTTCTATTAATGGTTTTAATAATTCACGAAATTTGAATTTATCCATGGTTAAATTTGAATTTTATTATCCAATGCCAAAGTATAAAATTTTTCTTATAGTTTAGACTAAATTTTAAAGACGATTTAAAGGGAAAAAAAGACAAACTGGATTGATACATTTAGGTATATAAATACCTGAATTAATAGAATAAAAAAAGGACAGTTTTCACTGTCCTTTTAAATTACAACACGAAGTAAGTATCCTTAACCGGCTGTATATGCGAGATATCTACGGATTTCGGCTCCTCTGACTCGAATTCGTTTCGATACTCGTAAACCATCTGCAAGAGGTTTTTTTCAATGTTGCTGGAGATAAGATTCATTGGCGTATCGGTTGGTCGGTTTTCGAACGGATCCTGTAAATGGATCGCCATTTTTTCAATTAAAAAGAAAGCCGCACCGATAGTTGTTACCAATGGTATACGGAACCATCCCAGAAAATCGGTTAATCCGAATGGTAATAAGATCAGGAATAAAAACAACGTAAAACGGATGTATAAACTATAGGTCGTTGGGAAAATCGTATTTTTAATACGCTCACATTTCCCCATCGAATCACACAAACGCGTTAAGGTATTGTCGATTTCCACTTGCTGATAGACGTTAATTTTACCTTCGTCGTTTGCCTTACGCAATTCTTTTACGTGTAACATCAAAATGGCGTTTGGAACGTGCTTGTGTTTTTTAACAAAACGTAGTTCTTCTTCCGTTAACAACGACTGAATCAGTTTTATAGGATCTTTTCCTCGTAACGACTGACTTAAACTATAACACCAGGCCGCTTGTCGTTTGGCAAAACGCTCTTTAAAATCGTTTGCCTGAGTCGAAAAATCCGGATCTTTATAAAATCCGATTACCTGTCGCAGTAACGAACGGGAATCGTTTACGATTGCTCCCCATACAATTCGGGCTTCCCACCATCTGTCGTAGGCCTGATTGGATTTAAAAGCCAATAGTAGCGAGATAATGGTACCGATGATAGACGGTACCGCAATTGGAATTTTGGTTGGAACGGTTTGAAACGTATGGTGAAATACTTCAAAAGCAATACAGTAGAGTACGATTAATACCAACTCCAGCTTAATTTTCCCCAAAACATATTTAAGTGGTACTCTTTTTTTTAGTAGCATATTTTTTTAATTTTTAGATTAAACAATCAGACGGTTTCCTCATGTAAGGAAAGTACCGGTAGGCCCAAGTTTTGATGAACCGGTATGGCTATGTTCTTTTTTAGCCGTGTTTTTTCCGGTTTTCGGGTTTCTACCAATAAATCGATATTGTTTTTTGAGATTGTTTCCGATAAAAACGGTGTGATTTCCTCCGGACGTTCTTCAAATACCGATGCCTGACTTACGATTTTAAAGGTAAATCGTTCGCTCACAATTCGTTGTAATTCCTGTACTCCTATTCCATTTGCAACACGCTCCAGATACAAGGCGTTATTAAAATGATGCTCTTCCGAATGTTGTCCCAAGTGTAGAATCGGACTTTTACAATTCCCCAGTAATTTTAAAAAATGACGTTGGAATATATTGGTTTCCGATCGGTAACGTTGTGATAGGATAACCAATCCGATTTCAAGATGGTTTAACAGATTTTTTAATAAAGGTGCCGAAATACCAAACTGATGGCGCACGGTTAAAGTGCAATTGGCTGTTTCTTTAACAATAGCGCGGCATTCGTCTACAAGAGCATATTGTGCCTCTGTCATTTCGGGCGACATGCTGCGAAGTGCCGATAAAGGCGAAAACAAAGTATCCGGTAAATCACTGATTGTCACTAAAACGATGGTGCAATTTTTAGTGTCAGCGTGTTGTACAGCCGTTTTTACTGCGTAAAGTGTATCGGCTTCAAATGCGGTTGGAATGAGTATGTTATGCATCGGTGTAATTGTTTATGATTTATATCAGCAAAACAACTACACCGGGATGAGAAGGGAATTAAATTAAAATTAGAATATTCTAAAAATTGACATTAGAAATTCTAATGTAGGCTTAATGCTTAAAAATAATGGTTACGATAGTACCTTTATCGGCTTCCGATTGTATGGATAATTCACCGTTATGCATACGGATAATCTTCATGGCCAGCGGAAGTCCGAGGCCATAACCCACATAACGGGATGCTTTTTTACCGCGGAAAAACGGTTCGTATAAATACGGAATATCTTCCGGTGGGATTCCGATTCCGATATCCGAGATTATAATTTTTAATTGTTCTTTATTGGCCGTAAGGTTTACAAATACTTCTTCATTATCGGAATATTTAACACCATTGGTGATGATATTTCCGATAGCAAGTTCTAAAAGCGGTTTGTTACACGGTAAAACCAATAGCGAATCTTCTTCCGGAATATCACTCATATTGATGCTCACACGGTTACCCGGATAAATTTTATCCAGATCACTTTTTACATCCAATAGCAAATCGTCGATGCGAACAATATCCTGAACCTGCTTTTTACCATCGTAACCGGTTTGCGTCAGTTTTAATAAACTTTCGGTCAGATTACTCAAACGAGAGGCTTGTTTATGAATATTGTCCAACGTGGTTGTATATTCCTGAATATTCCGATCTTTTAACAGCGTTACCTCGGCTTCGGCCATAATGGTCGCGATCGGTGTTTTGAGTTCGTGAGAGGCATTGTTGATAAAATTGGCCTGGATTTCAAAAGAGGTTTCCAAACGATCCAACATATCGTTAAAGGTCTTCGTCAGATCGGCAATTTCATCCGAATCGTTCACTTCGGGTAAACGATTATGTAAATTCGAAGCACTGATGCGCTTTACTTCACTGGTAATACGCGACACCGGATTGATTACCCGTAAAGCCAAAAAACGCCCGAAAAAATACGCCAGGATAATAAATCCTAAACCGCATAATAATAAGATTCGCGTAATGAATAGTGTACTATCGCTACCGCGTAAATCTTTTGCTGAAATGATCACCATATAATTGGTGCCGGCTTCATTAAAAACCTGTCCATAATAGTAAACTTCATTTTCTTCGATCCATCCGGAATTGTATTTCATAACCGAAGCATAAAATTCCGGCGGTAAATGCAATTCGGTATTGTATTCGAACGAACTGGCGCTGTTTATTTTTAAGACATACTCCTTTTCCTCTTTAAGCTCTTCCATTCCATTGTTTTTGAGCTCCTGATAGTATTTTGCCTTAATAGGATCCTGTTGATAATGAATGGATGCAACAATTTTGGCCCGGTCTTCCAGTCGTTTTCTAAAATAATACTGATTATTTTGGCGGAATAGGAAAAACACGACCGTACATAGCAAAAGGGTGCTAAATCCGGATAGTGCAATATAGGTGACGGTTATTTTCTTTTTGATCTGCATATTATTCCTTTATAACATACCCTAATCCTTTTATGGTATGGATTAATTTGTGTTCGTATGGATGATCAATCTTTTTTCGCAAATAATTGATATAGACATCCACAACATTGGTATTCATATCAAAATTGATATTCCAGACATTGTCCAGAATTTTTGCCCGGGAAAGGATTATCCCGGAATTTTTTGCCAGATAATAGAGTAAATTAAATTCTTTTGCTGTAAGTACAATGGTTTCTCCGTTTCGCTTTACCATTTTTGTACGGATATCAATTTCAAGATCGTCGATTGTTATTTTTTCGGCCGGTTTCTGGTCTTGTCCCGCTCTTCTGGCCAATGCATTTACCCGGGCTTCGAGTTCGGAAAACTGGAACGGTTTTGTCAGATAATCGTCGGCACCGGCATTTAATCCGTGTACAATATTATCGCTGCTGCTAAGTGCCGTAAGCATGAGTATCGGAACAAAATTTCCGGCAGCGCGTAAACGGCGGCAAATTTCAATTCCGTTAATATCGGGTAGCATAACGTCCAATACGATCACATCGAATTGGGTATACTGAATCATTTCAAGAGCTGTTGTTCCGTCTAATGCCGCACTTACGTCGTGGTTTTTTTCGGAAAGTCCTTTCCGTAAAGCCGAAAGTAGATTGGGCTCGTCTTCAACGATTAATAATTTCATAGTACGGGAGCGTTTTTACAAAAATAGAAATTAAAATCATAAGGATTCGTTAAACCCGATTCTCTTTTATTAAAAAAGAAAAAGTCTTTATATTAAAGTGTTAATTTAAAATAAAGACTTAATATTGCTTACTAATAGCTAGTTAGGATTAATCTACTTTTTTAAAAACAAGTTTTAAACCATCGGGATTTGACAGATATAACCTGTTATTTTTTATTTCGTAAGCCGTGCTGCTTTCCAGTGCTTTTACAAATTTAGCTTCGTTTGCCATCTTATCGCAAGCCATTCGGGTAAGACCAACATCGGTAAAGCGCAACAATTCGCGTTCCGAAAACAATTTTCCAAACATACGGTTGCATCCGGCAACTCCGCCAAAGGTAGCTTCCTTAGCTTTGATTTCCATAGAAGGTCGTTTGTTAAAATCGGAATCTTCTATTTTTTTACCTTCCATTTCTTCCAACACCCAAATGTCGTGTAGTCTGTAATCTACAATATAGTTTCCGCAACCTCTAAGGTCTTTAAATTCTTTTTCTCCTGCTTTTTTCAAAGCAACCGTTACGGAATAATCGTGATCCATATCCGACATCCCATCGGAGCATTTTCCGTAGGCAATCGTAATTTTTATTTCTCCGGCTTTCGATTTACTTTGGTAGGTTTTGATGTTCGCATCCATTACGCGAACCGGTTTCACAGCCGGAAACAGGATTCCTTCCGGATCTTCCGGTGTGGTATATTTAATCTGACTGTTGCTTATTTCCACACCCCAAAATGGTTCCGTTCCGATGGCTTTAAAATAAACCAGGTCGGGATTTGCGGAAACCGTTTCCTTTGGCGTTCCGTTTTCATTGGTTTTCGTACTGTTACAAGCACATACTATAGCAAGTAGCATTAAAATTCCGATTTTTTTCATGTTCTCTATTTTTATACGAATCAATACGATGCAGAAACCATACCAGATTAATACAATGGCTCACCGTTTAGGTTTGTTGACAAGACTTCACTCATATAATCAAAAAACGGACGCATTGCCTGAAAAGTAGCCAATACTTCTTTTTTAAATTCGGGACTTGTTACTTCCTTGTCGGTAAAACTTCTGGAAATCAGGTATTGTTTTTTGCGGATCAGATCAATGGCCGGATGCGTTTTGTCGAATCCTTTTGGAGCTGTTTTTAACTCCTCGCCTTCCAGGGTTCCAAAAAAACTTTTAAAAGTCGGATCCGAAATAATACTTCTGATTTCTTCATCGTCCATTTCAAACTCCTTTCGAATTCGGTTTAGATCTTCGGCATTCGGATCCCAAAAACCACCGCCTACAAAACTAGCTCCCGGTTCGATATGCAAATAATAACCACCGCGTAACAACGGTTTGGTTCGGGTAAAACCGACACTAAAATGATTTTTATAGGGCGATTTGTCTTTTGAAAAACGAACGTCCCGGTAGATTCTGAAAATCTGCATTTTTTCGAGACTGTCCTGTTTCCCCAATTCGTCATAGATTTCCTGAAAAAATGCTTTTGCTTTTTTTTCGTGTTGCTGAAATTCTTTTTTATGTTCGGTAAACCATTCCCGATTATTATTGTTTCGTAGTGCGATAAGAATATCGAGTTCCGCTTTTGTGATCATTTTTTCTTTTAAAAGTACGATTTTTTTGATTGTCGGTTTACAATTAAGCGCTCCTTTTTTTAAGAATTTCGACAACATCCTGTAACTGAAATCCTTTTGCCTGCAACAATATCAGATAATGAAAAAGCAGATCGGCACTTTCGTTTAAAAATAAATCGGCATCCGAATCCTTGGCTTCAATAACCATTTCTACCGCTTCCTCACCTACTTTTTGTGCTATTTTATTAATTCCTTTTTTCCATAATTGACTGATATAGCTATTTTCCAGCGGTTCTTCTTTGCGATTCCGGATACATTGTTCCAATTCAGACAAAAAGCCATAATCCGATTGGTTGGATTCGCCCCAACAGGTATCCGTTCCTTTATGACAAACCGGGCCTTCCGGATGTACACGAACCAAAATCGTATCGTTATCGCAATCGGTTGTAAGACTTACAAGATGTAAAAAATTCCCGCTTTTTTCTCCTTTTACCCATATCGCATTGCGACTACGGCTAAAAAAGGTCACCTTTCCGGTTTCCAGCGTGGCGGTATAGGCACTTTCATTCATATAACCCAGCATTAGCACTGTTTTAGTATTTGCATCCTGAACGACGACCGGAAGCAAACCGTTTTTTGATTTTAAAAAGTTCGGTTTCATAATTATACGATTCTTATAGGAATGTCCTGTTGTTTTAATACTTGTTTTAATACGGGAATTGGAATCGTGTCGTAGTGAAACACACTTGCTGCCAGTGCTGCATCGGCTTTACCGTCGTTAAAAACAGCTATAAAATCGGCTATTTTGCCGGCACCACCCGACGCAATTATGGGAACGTTTACCGTTTGATTTAGTTCTGCTAACATCGTATTGGCAAAACCCTGTTTCCTTCCGTCATGATCAATAGCTGTAAAAAGGATTTCCCCGGCTCCGTTTTCGGTGATTTGCTTTGCCCAGTCTAAGAGTTCCCATTCGGTTTCGAGCTTTCCTCCCATTCGAAAAACCTTCCATCGATCGCCAACAAGCTTCGCATCAATAGCCATCACGATACACTGACAACCAAAACGCTTGGCCAATTCGGTTACCAATCCCGGATTTTTAAGTGCGGCCGAATTTATCGCAACCTTGTCCGCGCCATTTTGCAACAACTGCTCGACATCCGATACAGTACCTACTCCACCGCCAACCGTAAACGGAATATTGATTGCCGCCGCCACATCACGAACCATTGTAAATAAAGTTTTTCTTTTTTCTTCAGTTGCCGTGATATCCAGAAAGACCAATTCATCCGCTCCATCGCGGGCATATTTATAAGCCAGTTCCACCGGATCGCCGGCATCGGTTAGTCCTTTAAACTGAACGCCTTTTACGGTTCTTCCGTTCTGAATGTCCAAACAGGGGATTATTCGTTTTGTTATCATTTTTGCAATAGTAATTTTTCTAATTCCTGTAAGGATATTCTATTTTCGTAAATCGCTTTACCAATAATGGCTGCATTACAACCTAATTCGTCGAGTTGTAACAGCGCTTCGATATCTGAAATTCCACCCGAAGCAATTAGTTTGATCTCCGGAAAGGTTGCTACTAATTCGGAATATAAACCGATAGCAGGTCCTCCTAAAGTTCCGTCGCGATTAATATCGGTGCAGATCACATATTCAATTCCTTTTTTGACGTAATCCGCTAAAAACGGAATGATCATCTGATCGCTTTCTTCCAGCCAACCGGAAATAGCCACTGTTGACTCTTTAACATCGGCTCCCAAAATAATTTTGGAACTTCCATAATCGCGTATCCAACCGGAAAACCGCTCCGGATCTTTAACCGCGATACTACCGCCGGTAATCTGTGAAGCACCGCTATTAAAAGCGATTCGTAAATCATCGTCCGATTTGATACCACCGCCGAAATCAATGATAAGGTTGGTTTTTACGGCTATCTTTTCCAATACTTTATAGTTGATTATCCGGTTGGATTTGGCGCCATCCAGATCGACCAAATGCAGGTATTGTATACCGTGGGCTTCAAATCGTTTGGCCATTTCCAGCGGATCATCGCTATAAACCGTCATTTTTTGATAATCTCCGTTTAACAAGCGGACACATTTTCCGTCGATAATATCCAGTGCCGGAATAATTCTCATTTTCATACGTTTAAAAAATTGGTGAGTACTTGCGCGCCAACTTCCCCGCTTTTTTCCGGGTGAAACTGAACGCCGTAAAAATTCTCTTTTTGTATCGCTGAGCTAAAAGTGGTATCGTAACCGGTTGTAGCGATACATTCCGGAATTAGCGGAACATAATAACTATGCACAAAATACAGATACGGCTCTCCGGTTATTCCGCGAAACAAATCGGATTTACAATTTGCAACGGTATTCCATCCGATCTGTGGGACTTTAGCCCGGTTTGAAAAACGAACCACATCGGTATCAAAAATTCCCAGTCCGTTTGTATTTCCTTCTTCCGTATACCTGCACAACAATTGCATTCCCAGGCAAATACCCAATACGGGTTGTTGTAATGCCGGAATAACCCGATCGAGTTTTGTTGCTTTTAGCCGGGTCATTGCAGTCGACGCTTCACCAACACCCGGAAAAATGACTTTATCGGCCGATCGGATCAGTCCTGGATCGGTTGTAATCGTAGCGGCATAGCCCAGTCGCTTTAAGGCAAATAAAACACTTTGCACATTTCCTGCACCATAATCGATAATTGCTATTTTCATCTTATAAAAATGCTTTAGTTGATGGTAGAATCATCTTATCCGGATCTCGTTTTAAGGCCATTTTAATCGCTTTTGCAAAGGCTTTAAAAATGGCTTCAATTTTATGATGTTCGTTGTTGCCTTCGGCTTTAATGTTTAGGTTTACCCGTGCTGCATCGGTAAACGATTTAAAAAAATGAAAAAACATCTCCGTTGGCATTTGCCCGATATATTCCCTTTTAAAATCAGCTTCCCATACCAACCAATTCCGACCGCCAAAATCAATAGCAACCTGTGCCAGACAGTCGTCCATTGGAAGCGTAAAACCGTAACGTTCGATTCCTTGTTTGTTTGGCAAAGCCGCTGCGAAAGCCATTCCGAGTGTAATTGCCGTGTCTTCAATAGTGTGGTGTTCGTCTACTTCGAGGTCGCCAATTGCATTAATTTCCAGATCCAATTGTCCGTGACGCGCCAATTGATCTAACATATGGTCGAAAAAAGCAATTCCGGTTGCAATTGAACTTTGTCCCGAACCGTCGATGTTTACTTTTACCGTTATCTCGGTTTCTTCTGTTTTACGGGTTATCGTTGCGCTGCGCTGTGGTAGTTTTAAAAAATCATAAATCGACTTCCAGTCAACGGTTTTTAATACAATCGTGTCGTACAGTTCGCTTTTTTCGAACGAAAGCTCTGCTGTACCCAGATTTTCATCTTCGTTGATAAAAATGGCTTTACAACCCAGATTTTTAGCCAATTCGACATCGGTAAAACGATCTCCAATAACAAAAGAATGCTTTAAATCATATTCCGGATCGTTCAAATAGTTTTGTAACATTCCCGTACGCGGTTTTCGATTTGGACTATTCGCTTCCGGAAAACTTCGGTCGATATAAATCGCATCAAAGACAACGGACTCGTTTTTAAAACTTTTGACAATAAAATCCTGTATCGGATTAAACACCGATTCCGGATACTCCGCAGTTCCCAACCCGTCCTGATTGGTAACCATCACCAGTTCAAAATTAAATTCGGATGCTATTTTTCCTAAATAGCGAAACACTTCCGGGTAAAACTCCAGTTTTTCGAAAGAATCCACTTTGTAATCCTTCGGTTCTTTTACCAGTGTTCCATCGCGATCTATAAAAAGTACCTTTTTCATAATGCTGTTTCCTGAATTTTTAATATAACTTGTGTCAAAATTCTGTTTTCGTCGGGAGTACCAATTGTAATCCGCAAACAATTATCACATAATGGGTAGCTGTTTCGGTTTCGAACCACAATACCGTTTTCCAATAATTGTCGGTACCTTTTGTCGGCATCGTCAACCCGGATTAATAAAAAATTGGCGTCCGACGGATATATTTTCGTTATAAAATTTATTTGAAGTAAAACTTTAATTAATACTTCTTTTTCGTTTTGAATTAAAGCTGTTTCTTTTTCTATATTATTTATTTGCGCCACTTTTTCCTGTTGTAAGGTACCGATGTTATACGGCGGTTTTATTTTGTGTAAAAGCGCTGTAATTTCGGGTGAAGCAAAAGCCATTCCCAGTCGGATGCCTGCCATTCCATAGGCTTTGGAAAGCGTTTGAATGACAATCAGATTGTCAAAAGCGATTCCTTTCCGAATCCAACTTTCCTGCGTTGTAAAATCGATATAGGCTTCATCCAAAACCACAATTCCGTTAAAACGATCTAAAAGTGTCCGTATGCTTTCTTCTGACAATAGATTCCCGGTCGGATTATTCGGAGAACAAAGGAACAGTAGCTTTGTATGTTTGTCAACTTGCTCCAGAATCGGAGTAATATCCGGTTGAAAATCGGTAGTTAACAACACTTCCCGGTTTTCAATTCCGTTCAAATCAGCCAATACCGAATACATTCCATAGGTTGGCGGCAAACTAATTATATTGTCTTTTCCCGGTTCGCAAAAGACTCTGAAAATCAGATCCAGTATTTCGTCGCTTCCATTTCCTAACGTAATCCGATTTTCTGATATATCTTTTATAATCCCGATCTTCTTTTTTACCGTCGATTGTTTTGAATCCGGATAGCGATTCCATCCATTTTCAAACGGACTTTCATTGGCATCGAGAAAAATTATCCCCTTGTCAGCATCATTAAATTCATCTCTGGCCGAGGTATACGGTTTCATTTTTAAAATCGTATTCCGAACCAGTTTATTTAGATCAACTGTTTTCATACTGCAACTCTTTTAATCGGATGGTAATGGCATTTTTATGCGCTTCAAGACCTTCGGCCGCGGCCATAACTTCAATGCTTTGTCCGATAGCCTGAATACCTTCCGGTGATAACTTTTGAAAGCTGATCGTTTTCTGAAAACTATCCAAAGTAATCCCGCTATAATTCCGGGCAAAACCATTGGTTGGTAAGGTATGGTTTGTTCCGGAAGCGTAATCGCCTGCACTTTCAGGAGAATAATTCCCTACAAAAACCGATCCTGCATTTTGAATTCCTTTAATAAAGAAAGCTTCATCAGCGGAACAAATCATAAAGTGCTCCGGCGCATATTCGTTTATAAAATCCAATGCTTCGGTTTCGGTTTCCATATAGATAAACCGTGCGTTCCGGATGGCTTCCGACGCAATTTCTTTTCTGGGTAAATCGGCTAACTGGCGCGGTATTTCCCGGATGACTTTTTGCAGTAAATTTTTACTATTCGAAACCAAAACCACCTGACTGTCTTTTCCGTGTTCCGCCTGACTTAATAAATCGGCCGCAACAAAAGCAGCCTTTGCAGTTTCATCGGCAAAAATAAGTAACTCCGATGGTCCGGCCGGCATATCTATAGCTGTTCCAAATTGCGTTGCGACCTGTTTGGCACAGGTTACAAACTGATTTCCCGGGCCGAAGATTTTATAAACTTTAGGGATGGTTTCCGTGCCCAATGCCATTGCGGCAATTGCCTGAATTCCTCCTGCTTTTATAATCGTCGTAACACCACAAATATGCGCTGCATAGAGAATCGCCGGATTGATTTTACCCGATTGATCCGGTGGTGAACAAAGCACAATTTCATTACAACCGGCCAATTGAGCCGGAATAGCCAACATTAATACTGTTGAAAATAACGGAGCTGTTCCGCCCGGAATATACAAACCTACTTTCTGAATGGGCATTTTTTCGAACCAGCACATGACTCCCGGTACAGTCTCAAGACTAATCGGTATTGTTCTTTGTTTTTCATGAAAACGCTTAATATTACTTTTAGCAAGCTCAATGGCTGCTTTCAAATCGGTCGAAACCAATTCTATTGCCTCCTGAATTTCTGCTTCCGTGACACGCAAGTTTTCTAATACCGCCCCATCAAAAAGATCGGTATATTTATGTACAGCGGCATCCCCTTTTACAGCTACTTCCTTAAAAATCAGTTTTACCGTAGCTTCAATTGAATCATAGTTTTGTACAGGACGCTTTATCAATTCTGACCAGGTGTTTCGCGTTGGACGTTCAATTATTTTCATAATGCAATTTTTTCGATTGGACAAATCAGTATATCCTGAGCACCATTGGCCTTAAGTTTATCAATGACGTCCCAAAATGCTGTTTCACTAATAACCGTCTGGAGACTACTCCATCCTTCGAGACTTAGCGGAACAATCGTAGCACTTTTTAAAACGGGTAATAACTTACTGATTTCTTCTATTTTGTCATTCGGAACATTCATCAGTAAGTATTTGGATTGAGAAGCCCTTAAAACCGACTGTAGCCGAAACAGAAAACGATCCATAATCACTTTGTTTTCCGGTTTTACATTAGGAGAAACGGCCAAAACAGCTTCACTTTCAAGGATTACCGCTACTTCTTTTAAATTATTTCTAGCCAGTGTATCCCCGGAAGAAACAATATCCACAATCGCATCGGCCAGTCCAATATTTGGCGCTATCTCAACGGAACCCGAAATCTGGTGTAATTCGATCGCAGTATTTTGAGATTTAAAGTAACGACTGGTAGTTTCCGGATAAGTTGTTGCAATCCGTAATCCGTTAAGATCATTAATTGAAATAAAAGGAAACGCCTCCGGAACGGCTACAGCAACCCGGCATTTCGAAAAACCTAATGGCATTAGCGTTTCAATGGGGAATCCTTTTTCGAATAATAGGTTTTGTCCAATGATTGCAAGATCGGCGACACCATCCATAAGATATTGCGGAATATCGGAATTTCGCAAAAAAAGGATTTCCAGAGGGAAATTTGCGACTCTTGCTTTTAACTGGCCATTTCCGCTTTCGATGGAAAGACCACATTTTTTTAGTAAGCTAAGACTATCTTCGCTTAGTCTGCCCGATTTTTGAAGGGCAATTTTTAAAGTACTCATAAAAAAACAGGAATAAGTTTGAGCACAACAACGAAGAAGTAAAAAAGAAAAACCCGTTTGATGTACTCAAACGGGTTAAAAAAATATATGTTATATACATATCATTCATTATAACTTCGCTTGAGCGGAGGAATAATGATGATGATGTAATTGATTGCTAAACATTTTCTTTTTTGTATTTTACAAATGTACTGACAAATAAAACAAAAAAACAAGCTTTTGTTTTATTTTTCATTGAATGTTCTTAAAAAACTAGACAATTACCCGAAGTGAATTCTGTAATATGTTGATTTTGAATTTGTTTTCATTAAACTGGTAGTATTCACCATCCAATTGCATCGGTATTGTATCTTGATCGGAGATTTCCACATTCACTTCTTTTATAAGCTGATGACTGGCTTTTTTAAAACGTTCGGTTTTGTTTAATAATACCAATGCTCCAAAATACATTTGCTCCAGAATATTTAATTTCGGGACGACCAATAAGTCCAACCAACCATCCTGAAGACTTGCTTTTGGTGTTAAACTCATATTATATCCCATTTCGTTCGAATTGGAAATAAAAAATAACATCGGATTGGTTTCGAATGTTTTACCATTACATGCAACAATGGCTTTATGCGGCTTATAATTTGCCGCAGCCAATAGTGAAGCCTTTACATAAGACGACAGATTACGTGTTGGCATACCCTCATATTTTTGAATAATTTTGGCATCGATACCAATTCCCATATTACTAAAAAAATAATGCCCGTTTACCATACCGACATCAATAGCTGAAGGCTGTCCGTTTTTTATGGTCTCGATCGCTTTTTTAAAATCTTTAGCAATATTCAGATTGGAAGCAAGACCATTCCCCGATCCCACCGGTAGAATTCCTAGTATAATATCGGTATTAACCAATCCGGAAGCCACTTCATGAATTGTTCCATCACCACCACACGCCACTATGATATCCGGGTTTTTAGCCACCGCATCACGGGTTAGTGTAATCGCATGTTTTTTATATTCCGAATATTCAACAACTAACTTATAGTCTTCTAAAGGGAAGAATTGTTCTAAATCCTGTTTCGCAATCTTGTGTTTTCCTTTTCCTGAAATAGGGTTAACAATAAAGTGGATGTATTTCATTAAAATTACCGATAGTGAATTATTCGTGCAAAAGTATGGAATTTTCAGTGCAACTTTTTTAAAATTCAATATCGTACGGCTTTTTTTATATTTTTGCTAAAAACTATATTATGATTTCCTATCTTAAAAAGCTAACTCCTTTTTACAATTTATTGTTATTTTACATTATAGCAAGTATTATTTTAAGAATAGTCTTGATTTTTCACCCGATAACACAAGCCAGTTTTAGCTTTTTTGAGATCGTAAAAATATTTGGAATCGGATTAATCTCAGATTTCTTTGTTTTTGTAATCATTGGGGCTTTATTATGGCTTTATCTCGTTTTCCTTTCAGATTCAAAGTTTTACAAACCCTGGGGATATATTATTTTTGGATGTTTAGTCGCATTACTGGTTTATGTTAGTTTTGGAAATACTATTTTAAACGAATACGGTGGCGTACTTCCTGAAATCGGAATCAGTTTTGTGGCGCTAAAAACGGTGCTGTTTGGAGCGTTGTTATTTTTGCCAAAATACCGTTCTAAAATCCGATTGGCCTTATACTCCATTACGATATTCATTTTTGTTTTATGTATACTACAAAATACGATCAGCGAATTCTTCTTTTGGAACGAATTTGGTGTCCGTTATAACTTTATAGCGGTTGATTATCTGGTTTATACCAACACTGTAATCGGAAACATTATGGAATCCTATCCGGTAGTTCCGCTTTTTACGGGAATTGGAATTGTTGCCGTACTGGTTACCTGGTTTGTGGTAAAAAGATCCCGAAACTATCTGAACCACCTACCAACCTTTAAAGAAAAAATTGTTATAACGATTGGCTATGTCGTATTATTCGGCCTTTCAATAACCGCAATTCCGGCATTGGCCCGACTGGAAGATTCTCAGAATGTTTTTGCCAACGAACTGGAAGCCAATGGTAGCTATCGTTTCTTTCTGGCGTTTAAAAACAGTGAACTGGATTATTTTAAATTCTATAATAATGTCCCAAAAGAGGAAGCTTTTGCCTTATTGCGCAAACAAATTCCGGAATTAACCGGAAATACGATGGAACGACAAATAACCGGAAAAGGACCTGAGACACATAAAAACGTAGTTCTTATCACTGTAGAAAGCCTTAGTGCCGAATTTATGAAAGCCTATGGCAACGAACAAAACATTACGCCTTTCCTGGATTCATTGGCCGAACAAAGTCTTTTCTTTACCAATTTATATGCCACCGGAAACCGTACCGTTCGCGGATTGGAAGCCGTAACGCTATCCTTACCTCCTACAGCCGGTGAAAGTGTTGTAAAGCGAAAAGACAACAAAAATAAATTCTCTACAGGTCATATCTTCCAGCAAAAAGGATATAATGTAAAATATATGTATGGAGGTGACGCCTATTTTGATAATATGAGGGACTTTTTTGGAGGTAATAATTATGATATCGTCGATAAAACCACTTTTACGTCTCAGGAAATTACTTTCCAAAACATTTGGGGTGTTTGTGATGAAGATATGTATACCAAAGCCATCAAGGTTATGAATGACGAAGCCAAAGAGGGCAAACCGTTTTTCAATCATATTATGACGGTGAGTAACCACCGACCTTTTACGTATCCGGATAATAAAATCGATATCCCATCGGATTCCAAACAACGTGAAGGTGGTGTAAAATATACTGATTATTCCCTTCGGAAGTTTTTTGAAGCAGCACAAAAACAACCGTGGTTTAACAATACTGTTTTTGTGATTGTAGCCGATCATTGTGCTTCGAGTGCCGGGAAAACAGAACTTCCGCTTGATAAATACCATATCCCGGCGATGATTTATGCGCCTGGTTTTATTACACCGGGTCAGAATAACATATTAATGTCTCAAATTGACTTGATGCCAACCTTAATGGGAATTCTTAACTTTAATTACAAAAGTAAATTCTTCGGACAGGATGTGCTTCAAAGCGGATACCATCCACGTGCTTTGATTGCTACCTATCAGGATCTTGGCTTTATAAAAGACAATACGTTAACCATATTGTCACCGGTGCGAAAAGTAAAACAGTTTTCCCTTCAATTACAACCGGTAGCCCAAGGAAGTAAGGCCATACCTTTATTTTTCGAGCAACAACCGCTTAGTACGGAACGTAAGGAATTAACACAGGAAAGTATCGCCTATTACCAAGTAGCCTCCTACTATCTCCAGCAGCAATTGTATAACAACAACTAAATACTAAAAGAGCCACGCTTAGCGTGGCTCTTTCTATTATGATAAATAACGTTCCTGATATACGCGGACATGATGATTTTGGTGTCCGATGATCATAAACCCTAAGGCCCGAACCGACATTCGGTTATTAGAGGCAATCCCCGATTTTAATAAATCTTCTGGAGTATAACTTTTAAATAACGTAATCGTTCCCTGACGTACAATTGTCAATTCCGTTAATAAATCCTTTAAATGACGTTTATTAGCCACCGGATTTACCACATCGGCGAAACTATTTTCGTCAAATCCCGGTAATTCTGTAGCGTCATTACGGGAGAAACGCAAAGCACGGTAGGCAAATATTCGTTCCGTATCGATAATATGCTGGATAATTTCCTTAATGGTCCACTTTCCTTCTGCATAGCGATAATCGAATTTATCCATTGGAATATCCTGAATAAACCGAATGGTACTGTAAAGACTAATTTCCAGTTCATCTATAAGATCGATCGCCGGATCCAGTGCATTTATATAGGTTTGGTAATAGGGTGCGTACTCAGACGGATCTAATTCGGTAGGTTTCATTGGTTCTGTTTTATGGTTGGTGTAAATGTAAAAAGAAAAACCCTCAGGATTAGCTGAGGGTTTCTTAAAATATAGTCAAATATTACATATCTTTAAAGATAGTGTGCATCAGACGTTTTTTGTCGTTAATGCTTTCTTCCAATGAAATCATTGTTTCGGTTCTGTAAACACCATCGATATCATCAATCATAAAGATAACTTCTTTAGCATGTTTGGTATCTTTAGCTCTGATTTTACAGAAAATATTGAATTTACCAGTAGTAACGTGTGCTACGGTAACAAAAGGAATTTCATTAATACGTTCTAATACAAATTTGGTTTGAGAAGTATTGTGAAGGAAAACCCCAACGTAAGCGATAAAAGAATATCCTAATTTCTCGTAATCCAGTGTTAACGAAGACCCTTGAATAATTCCTGCATCTTCCATTTTTTTTACTCGTACGTGAACGGTACCAGCAGAGATCAGCAATTTTTTAGCAATATCGGTAAAAGGTACTCGCGTATTATCAATCAACATGTCTAAAATTTGATGATCTACTTCATCCAAACGAAACTTACTCATAAAGTTATATTTATCAATTTATATTCAAAATGCAAATCTACGACAAATTAACACTAATTCTTCAGTATAATTACTGAATTATCATTTTTTTAGCAAACCATTAACAATTTTCTGTTCATTTGCTACTAAAAAATCAGCTTTGTCATTAATCATCGGTATGGCTCCATTTGAATTCCGAATGCTTTCATTTTTGAAATCGTATTCGGTGTGACCATAATAATCCGATAATGTCCCTGTTTCTGCAATATACGCCTCGAACACAATTTTATCATTTTCGAGGATTTCTTTATATTGGGCTGCGAAATTAGTAATTTTTTGGTTATCGGCAGCATCAATTTTGATATTTTTATAAATAAAATCAAAAAAGACAATCATATTTTGAGGAATCTCGAAATATTCAGCCGTTTTATTGTTAACATGTTCGCTTTTTGAAATAGTTGTCATTGCAACTAAATAAGCTATAAAAATATATTCCCGCGTTACCTCTCTTTCATAATCGTCAGGAAAATGCCCCGCCTCAAAAAGAATAGTTGACGTTCCTAATGACTGAAAGCGATCACCAATACAATTTATATTAAACGAATCGTCAAACCGCCCTATTTGTCCCGGAATATACTCTTGTAACGTGGCATTCATAGCAACAATAATGCCAATGGCCTGTTCCCGTACCGAATTGATTTCTCTTTCTTCATTATAGGCAGGCGCCAAAAAAGAAACCGTAGCGGGCTTTCCGGTATTTCCGGCTCCGAAAATGGTACGCTGATCGTGTAAATTAAAGCAAAAGTCAGGTTTAAAGCTGTCATATAAGGCGCGTAGTAATTGACTTTCCGGCTGACTTAAATGGAAAGCATCGCGGTTTAGATCGACTTCATTTGCGTTAACTCTGGTATAGGCTGTAGCACCATCCGGATTCGCAATAGGAACAATCATAAAGCTAAAATTCTCTTTTAACTGAGTCGCTAAAGGATGTGTACTGTTTAAAAGATTTAAAAAATCAAATAAAGCTTTTGTTGTGGTCGATTCGTTACCATGCATTTGCGACCACATATAAATTTTATGAGCCCCACGACCTACTTCAATAGTATATATAGGTTGTTGTTTAACCGATACAGCCGGAGTACTGATTTTAAAATCAGATCCGAGTTGTTTTAAAAGTGGCTCTATACTACTATTAGTAATGTAGCGTCCTGAAAGTGTCTTTTCTTTAAACTGTTGAAATACGGTTTTAAATTCCACGGTGATTTATTTTATTTACAAAAGTAAACATCTATCAAATTACAACTGTAAACAAAAAAATAAAGTTTCTAATTTAACTCTGTAAACACGTCATTTACAACAACAGTTTACAATAGTATCTAATATTTAGTGCTGTTAAATAATATGTTTTAATATTTAAATATCAACTACTTATATTACTTTACTTAAAGTGTTTTTATAATAAGATAAGTATTGTTTACAATTGTAAAAGTACATTCTTTATGAATAATTGTTACATTTGTAATCAATCTATTTTAAAATTGTTTTACAATGGTAAACACGGATGACTTTATTAAACGACTGGAAATACTACTCGAGTATTATGGTCTTTCGGCTTCGGCTTTTGCAGATTCAATTGGCGTACAACGCTCCAGTTTGTCTCACCTGCTCTCCGGTAGAAACAAACCAAGTTTGGATTTTATACTTAAAATAATCGCGTATTATCCTGAAGTGGATTTGTACTGGATTTTAAACGGTAAAGGTGAATTCCCAAAACAAGAGTCAGATAATATAACTGTACCTACTACTGCTCCATCCGATTTATTTACTAAAATTGAAGAGTCTGTTAAAACTATTTCGGAACCAAAGCCTTATCTATCCCTAAAAGATACCGACGAAATAGAACGTATTGTGATTTTTTTTAAAAACGGGACTTTTAAGGAATATATACAAAAATAAAATCTCCGCTATCTATAAATAGACAACGGAGATATATAACCAACCACAAACTTTAAAATAAAAACAAACTTTCCTGCCCTAAACTGTATTGTCCCTAAACATTATATTCATAGCAATTTTTCCCTGACGTTTCCTCCCAAAAACCGGAAATACAGTTTATCCACTGCAGTTTTCGTACTCCGGGCAGAAAAGATGTAAATTAGTTTTTGCCTGGTAAAAGCCTGAATTAATACCGAAACAAACCCTAATTTCAGGGTATATACGAAGAGGTTGTATTTATGGTTTTAATAAAGTTGATTTTTTTACGATTTTTTTTTCGGCACAAAGCTATACTCCGGAATTTTCCCGGTTACGCCAACATAATTTTGTTCTAGTATTTCAAAATCACTGTCCCGATTTCCTGTCGGATAAAAAGGAGCTCCGATTTTTACTTCTTTTTTGCCATAATCAAAAGCAATCGGAATTATAGGTACACCTGCTTTTATAGCGATATAATAAAAGCCTGTTTTCCATTCGGTTACTCTTTTTCGGGTTCCTTCCGGCGCTATAGCAAGTCGGAAAACGGATTTGTTTTCAAAAACTTTTGCTATTGCATCGACTTTATTTTCGTTTTTCTGACGGTTTAATGGTGCGCCACCCATCCATCGGAAATAGAATCCAAATGGAAACGCGAATAATTCTTTTTTGGCGACAAAATTCATTTCCTGATTCATGATTCCACGTGTAAAAACACCGAGGTAAAAGTCGTGCCAACTCGTATGTGGCACTACTATCATCACACATTTTTTGATTTCAGGAGCAATGGTTCCGTTAATCGACCAGCCCATACACTTAAAGAAGATAAAACGATAAAGATTTTGTTTCATTTTAGAAAGTTTGCTGTAAAAATAGCATTATATTTACGAATAGAAAATGTTGCCAAATGATATCGAAGAAACTGCTGAGTTACTTTATACCTATTAAAATTCACCAAAAAAAATCAGCAATCAATAAAAACCTGGAAGTTACCTGGACCAATGGTCAACTGGTAATGGATTCTAAAAATACCAATTACTCCTACGGTAGCTTACAGCGAATCCTCCGAAAAGGACTGCATTATATCGGTTTCGAAAGAATACGTAATTTTAAAAGCATCCTTGTTTTAGGTGTGGCTGGCGGTAGTGTGGTTAAAACACTAACGGATGAAATTGGTTTTAAAGGTAAAATTACCGGTGTGGAACTCGATCCGGAAGCGATAGCACTGGCGAAACAATATTTTCAAATCGACAGTATTCCGAACTTTACGATCGTACAGGATGATGCTTTTGAGTTTGTTTTAAAAACCCGTGAAAAATACGATCTTATTATTATCGATGTGTTTCAGGATACCGTAATGCCTAATTTTTTATTTGAAGAATTTTTTATAAACAGGGTTAACTTTTTGCTTACTATAAATGGCTTTATCTTATTTAATACCATGGTTTTAAATAGTGATCATAAACAACGAAATAGTGATTATCGTTCGCGGTTTGATCCGAATTATTCGGTACGCATGTATCCAAAAGTAGAAGATCACAACGAGCTGTTTACCATTAAAAAACTGGCCTGATTATGCTAACAAATACCATCACACTTGAAATTAAAAAAGCCTCAAAAGAAAGTACACCCATACTAACTACGGAAATTTCAATTGCTGATCAAAGTTGGCCATTGCATACCAATTATTTTGCGATTCTATGGATTCACAGTGGAAAAGGAATGGTAGAAACCGACCTGATGAAAGTCCCTTATGCCGAAAATGAAATCTATTGTTTTAATACCTATCAGGCATTTGCGCTACATTCAAAAGGGATGACTAATGCTACACTCCTATTATTTCATGCCAATTTCTTTTGTATTGAAACCTATCATCATCAGGTAGGCTGTAATGGCGTATTGTTTAACAATAGTTATGCAACATCTAAAATTGCTATTCCCGCCAAAGATCGTAATGAGTTGCTAACGTTATTCCAAAACATCAAAAGCGAAATTAAAGAAGCGGAACTGGCTTCAAATGAACTTGTTTTTTCCTACCTTAAGATATTCCTGATCAAATTGACACGTTTAAAAAGCGAAACGGAAACGCTTGTTTCTCCCGATATTCCAACGCTCCCCGATTATCTACTGCAATTGACTGATCTGATTAACAAACATTTTCAGTCGCAACACCAACCGGCTTTTTATGCCGAAAAATTAAATACTACGGTTAAAACCCTTAGCACGGCAACCAAACAATATTATCAAAAAACCGTTTCGGCACTGGTAATCGAAAAACTGATCCTAAAAGCCAAATGGGAATTATTACACACCAATACGCAAATTAAAACCATCGCTTCCGATCTGGGATTTAAAGACGAATACTATTTTAGTCGGTTTTTTAAAAAACATATCGGACTCTCACCCAAACACTTCCGGGAAGAAGAATGGAAAATCCGAAAAGGATTTTTGTCCATTCCTTAGCCCTTTTTGTTCATTTTCTGTTTAAACAATAAGCCGGATCTTTGTCTTATAATCTAAAAATCATCATTATGGACAAATTATTTGAATATGCGGCCCGTTTACAGCAAACCGGAATCCAGTTAACGCGAATTGGTTTAATTGTGGTTTTAATCTGGATTGGCGGATTAAAAGCCTTTCGTTATGAAGCCAATGGAATCGTTCCGTTTGTTGCGAATAGTCCGTTTATGAATTTCTTCTATCATTATGATACTCCGGATTATAAAACTCATATGAATAAGGAGGGCGAATACAAGCCGGACAATATAGCCTGGCATAAGGAAAATAATACCTATGCCTTTTCGTATGGTTTAGGCGCTTTGATTGTTGGAATCGGAATACTGATCGCATTGTACCCTATAGCACCCGGCATATCGGCTGTAGGGAGTTTTCTGGCTTTTGGAATGTCATTTGTAACTTTATCCTTTCTGATTACCACACCGGAAGCCTGGGTTCCTGATTTGGGAGATGCAGAACACGGATTTCCGTATCTGAGCGGTGCCGGACGATTGGTGATCAAAGATGCGATTATGATGGGTGCGGCATTGGTAACCATGAGTCAGGCGGCTCATCGCTATCTGGAATTAAAAAAGAAGTAAATCGTTAATTGCTGTTCGATTTTCGGAGTCAATCGAGACGCGCTGTAAAAGACTACAAAAAATCATAAAATAAAGTACACTTTGGTAAGCTTTTTGATAGGATTTGTTTTAAATAACAATAAAAACAAAAAATTATGATGAAAAAACCTTTAACATCGTTGGTATTCGTCGCTCTATTGTCGCTCACCGCTTGTAAAAAAACAGCAAATACGGCAAAAGAAACGTCTGCTGCCGACAGTACACAAGTAACCAGAACAGTTTCGGGTATGTATGAAGGTGTTTTACCATGCGCTGATTGTCCCGGAATTGAAACAACAGTGGCCTTTAATGACGATGCCACCGTTTCGAAAACCATTCTGTATCAGGATCGGGATAAAACCAGCGAAACCGAAAAGGGAAACTGGAAATTAAACGGACCTTATGTGGAAGTTACTTTCGCGGACAATCAAAAAGAATTTTACCTGATTAAAACCGATAGTACCATTGCAGTACTCGATCAGGACAAAAAAGAAGTACAAACAGATCTGGCATCGCATTATATTTTGTCGAAAGAAAAACCGTTGGAACCGAAAACGCTTAACGGAAACTATATTCAGGGTGAAGTTGGAAAAGGTTATTATCAGACATTATCCTTAACGAATACAGCCGATAACGAATTTGATGTGGCAGTAACTTTTAAAGCAGCAACTAAAAAAGGCTGTGAATTTAAAGGAAAAGGTGTTTTGGTTAACAACCGTATTGAGGTTAATTTAAAAGATAATAATCCCGATTTAAAAGCGATTATGACCATTTCGTTTGACGGTAAAACAGCAACAGTGTCTACTTCTAAATTTAACGAACGTTACGACCTGATGTATTTCTGCGGTGGCGGCGGTACTTTAGGTGGTGATTACAACCGGGAATAAAGAAAAAAAGAACAATACGCTAACAAAAAAGGAGAATTAATTCTCCTTTTTTTATTTTATGATCATTTTACGTGCTTTTTCCAAATCTTCCGGAGTATCAATTCCAATTCCAACATGGGACGTTTCGACCATTCGGATGCGTTTTCCATATTCAAGATAGCGCAATTGTTCCAGTTTTTCAGAGGCCTCTAATGAAAGCATCGGCAAACGGTAGAAATCCAGTAAGGCTTCCTTGCGGAATGCATAAATCCCGATATGTTGCCTGTATCGTACGCCTACATTTGTTTCGCGCGGATATGGTATTACGGAACGGGAAAAATACAAGGCAAAACCTTTTTGATCGACGATGACTTTTACATTATTCGGATTTTCAATTTCTTTTATATCAGTAATTTCCCGCATCACTGAAGCCAGATCAACCGCTTTTTCGGTATCGTTTCTAAAAACATCCAAAACTTTTTCCAGCGGTTCTTTGTTGATAAACGGTTCGTCACCCTGTACATTGACTACAATGTCAACGTCCATGTTTTCAACAGCTTCGGCAATCCGGTCGCTACCACTTTCGTGTTCTTTGATGCTCATAATCGCCTTACCGCCATTTGAAACAATTTCCTGAAAAATCAGATCGGAATCGGTAACCACAAAAACGTCATCAAATAAATTTGTTTGCAGCGCACTTTCGTAGGTTCTTAAAATCACCGTTTTACCGCCTAAATCCTGCATTAATTTAGCAGGAAAACGCGTTGAAGCATATCGCGCCGGAATTACAGCTATTATTTTCATAGTATGTTTTCTGTTTAAAATCTAAAAATACAAATCAATCTTCAAAATACTCGTCCTTAAAGCCAATAAGGTATAATTTGTCTTTGGCTCGTGTCATGGCCGTATACAACCAGCGAATATAATCTCTATTTATACCTTCGGGCAAATAGGGTTGTTCAATAAAAACCGTATTCCACTGGCCACCTTGCGATTTATGACAGGTAATGGCATAGGAAAACTTAACCTGAAGTGCATTAAAATACGGATTGGCCTTTACTTTCTGCAATTTGCGATACTGTGTACGCTCGTCTTCATAATCCAGTAAGACTTCCTGATATAATAAATTGGACTGTTCGTACGTTAACGATGGCGATTCGCTTGTGATCGTATCGAGAATTAATACGGTTTCGAACGGAATCTGATTTGGATAATCGACCATTCGGATTTTTACTTTGGCAAATTTGAATCCGTATAGTTCCTGAATTTTAAAAATTTCGAGAATCTCAATAATATCACCATTTGCGATAAAACCGGCTTCATCGGAATCCTTAAGCCAGAAATAATTGTTTTTCACCACCATCATAAAATCGCCTGCCGACAATTCGCTTTCTTTGTCCAAAATACGCGAACGAATCTGCTGGTTGTACTGATTGGCTCTTTTATTGGAGCGTACGATAAATGCGGTATCTTCGATGCTATAATTACTGTAAGCCTGGTGAATCGCATCTTGTATATCATAGCCATCCGTTAATCGGATAATATCTTTAAAACCGCGTAATCGGAATTGAAACGAATCGATAAACTGCGATTTTAGAATTTCCCGTAATTCGGTGGCATTAAATAAAATTCCCGATTTTTCCTCCTGTCGCATTACTTCATCCAGCTCGATATGCTGTATTTCCATGCTATAATTCATTGCCAGTCCGTCGATATTTAAAGCCGGACTAACGTCCATATTCACCGGTGGCAACTGCGCCGTATCCCCTACCAGGATCATTTTGCATTTATAACCCGAATAAATATAAAGAATCAAATCATCCAATAACGAACCATTTTCATACATACCCGAATCGCTATTCGCATCGGAAATCATCGAAGCCTCGTCGACGATAAACACCGTATTTTTAAACTTATTCGGTTGCATCGTAAAATGGACGCCTCCACCACTTCCTTTTTTGGGGAAATAAATACGTTTATGAATGGTAAACGCCGGTTTTTGAGAATAATTGGAAATCACTTTTGCTGCTCGTCCCGTAGGCGCCAGCAATACATATTTTTTACTAACGTCTTTCAGTTGGTTGACAATAGTAGAAATCACCGTTGTTTTTCCTGTTCCGGCATAACCTTTAAGTAGAAAAATTTCATCTTCATTTTCGTTTGTAATAAAATCGGCTATTTTCTGAAAAAAGATATCCTGTTTTTGCGTTGGCAAATAGGGAAAGTTTTGTTTTAAAGCATTATAAAATTTACCGGAATTCATGAAAACCAAAATAACATATTGAAGTTGTGAAACCCGCGTGGCTACTACAACGGAAAAGAAGTCCAAAGATACATACCTTTTTTATCCCAAATCGGTTTCCGTTGCAAAAAAAATGTAAATTTGCTATCAATTACGATTCCATATAATGTCATCAACAGCCACGATAGCTTTGAAAAACTATAAAAAATTGTCCCTTCAGGTCGCTCCAAACGGGTTTTCATTTTGTGTTACCGACACACTGAATGACCGTATTCTGGAATTACAGTCCGTTGCGTTTAATTATACCCAATCGCTGGAAGATCAATTATGGAGAACATTTGTAGACTATCCTGCGTTAACGCGGCATTATGACGACATCGTGGTTTTGCACGACAATAATTTTAGCACTTTCGTACCCAAGGCGCTTTTTGACGAAAATTTCCTGGGAAGCTATCTGCAATACAACACCAAAGTATTTGAATCCGATTTTTTTGCTTTTGATGAAATCGAGGTTCACGAAATGAACAATGTGTATGTTCCGTTTGTAAATGCGAACAATTTCCTGATTGATCAGTTTGGAAGTTTTGAGTATAAAAACAGTAACACTCCTTTGGTTTCGGCTTTGCTGGATTTATCGCGGAATAAAGAAGAAAAGCAGATTTTTGTTCATATTCAAAATACTCATTTTGAAATAATTATAACGCATAATTTAAAGTTATTGTTGTTTAATTCTTTTGAGTATAAAACACCCGAAGATTTTGTATATTATCTGTTGTTTACCCTCGAACAATTACAGCTCAATCCGGAAACGGTAGCCGTAAATCTGTTGGGTAAAATAACTACGGATCATCCCTGCTATGAAATTGCCTATCGCTATGTGCGCAACATAGCGTTGTTAAATACACAAGCCTTACAAGAACGCTATTCCCTCGAAGAAAATAGTATTTTAGAAAATTTTATCCTCCTTCATTCATGAGAATAATTTCCGGAAAATATAAAGGAAGACGTATCAATCCTCCGAAAAATTTACCTGTCCGACCGACAACCGATATGTCGAAAGAATCCCTGTTTAATATATTGAACAATTATTTTAATTTTTCAGAATTACGGGTTCTGGATTTGTTTGCCGGTACCGGAAACATCAGTTATGAATTTGCGTCCCGCGGTTCCGGACCGATAACCAGTGTTGATGGTGATTACGGCTGTGTTACGTTTATCAAAAAAACGGCCAAGGAATTTGACTTTGATATTACAGCGATCAAAAGCGACGTATTTAAATTCCTGGAAAAAAGCAAAGCAACTTTTGATATTATTTTTGCCGATCCGCCATACGGAATGGAGCAAAAGGACTTTGAACGCATTGTTAGCCTGGTATTTGAAAACGAATTACTGGAAGAAGATGGCATGATGATCATTGAACATTCCAAGCATACTCCTATTAGTCATATGGCTAACTTTTCTTTTTTGAAAAATTATGGTGGTTCGGTGTTTTCCTTTTTTGAATTGGAAAACAATGCGGAAGAAGATGTAACCGACGAAGAAGACGAATTTGACAGTTAAAATAAAAAAAGCAGACCTGTAAGCCGGATTCTGTATTCCGATAAATCGGAACCCTTATCATTTATCTAGCCCCGACATTACTGTCGGGATCCATCTGCCTACCCCTCAACAACGGACGAGCAGCCCTTAAATGTTGATATACATGGCATTTCACCGCATAGAGTTTACCTGGTTTCACTACAGCATTACCTGTACATACTTTC
>NZ_JASLCE010000001.1 GCF_030146175.1 Flavobacterium sp.
TATAAGCATCCTTAAATCTCTTTAAATACAGAATATTTGAACTATAATATACATTATGTAAAATAGAAAATAAAGCATTATAGATTACACCATTGTGCTGGTCAAATATAGCCTTTGTTTATACAAAAAGATGCTACCCCTTCCGATATCTTATTTCTTTAGTAATTTATAAGAAACATAATCTAAATAAAATGCGAGTAAAATCAGAATTGACAAGCGGTTATATTGTTTATGCTGTTTCTGGAACCAATATTGTTTCATTTGCAATTGACTCCAGATTAGCAGACACAAAAGGACTTTTAGGGTTTACCATAGAACGGATAAATATGAAAACCGGTATCCGGAATTATATGGAAAGTTATAAAACATTTCCACCGTCATCTGATACCGTTTCTAATAAATCCATAAGTAGTTATGATAATCCTATACAAAGCTTTCTTTGGAATGATTTCACTTGTGACACGGCTACGCAGTACCAATATTTTTTTTATCCATTAAAAGGGAAACCAGACCATCTAGATCGTTCAGAATGCCCCGTTTCGATAATAATCGTTACTGAAGCACTTTTTAGTAATGCCCAACATGATGTTTTTTTTAATCGCGGTGTCGTATCCAGTCAGGCCTATTCTAGGAAGTTTTCAAATTGTTCTCCTATTGAAATCCCGGATCCGGAATTACGGCAAGAGGCATTCAAATGGTTAGCAAGAGATCTTGAAACGGCCCTCCTCAATTTTATAAATAATGCTCAAAAAGGAGAAACTTTATTAGGTTGTTTTTATGAGTTTTATTATAAACCGGTCGCTCTTGCCTTTAAAAAAGCTAATACCAGAGATGTTTCTATCAAATTGATTGTAGATGCGAAAAACAATGAATACACTGATAAAAATGGAAACCTGCATACTAGTACACCAAGGACCGAAAATCTGGAAACATTACAAGGAGTTGCTCTACCCGATTACACCATTATAAAACGTGAAGCCCGAAAAAATGCTCTACAACATAATAAATTTATAGTACTACTTGATAAAACCGGAAAAGCAAAAGAAGTCTGGACTGGTTCGGTTAATATGACACTTGGCGGAATTTTTGGTCAAGCCAACGTCGGACATTGGATTCGGGATTCCGAAGTAGCAACCCGTTATCTAAATTATTGGAAACTTCTGAGTACCGATCCCGGAGGAAAAGATAATGATAGTAAACCTGTCAAACTAAAAAAAAACAACGACTATAAAAAAGCAGTAACGATGCTTTCCTCCTGTTCTGACACCTCCAAACCCGATATTCCCGAAGGGGTTTCTGTTATTTTTAGTCCACAATCTGATTTATCCGTATTAAAAATGTATGCTACTTTGTTTAATCAGGCAAAAAACCTCGCTTGTATTACTTTTCCTTTCGGAATTAATAGCTATTTTAAAAAAGCTTTAGAAGATAATACACCTGCCGATCAGCTTTCTCTTTTATTATTGGATAAACCGGATAACTTTAAATCGGATATTGAATCTTTTACAAAACTGGGAGCCCGGCAAAACGTCTATCAGGCTTGGGGCGCTGCTATTGATAATGCTCTATACCAGTGGACTAAAGAAGTCTCAACAAAAGATTTAGGGTTAAATGTATTTGTTCCCTATATCCATGCTAAAATAATGTTAGTCGATCCTTTAAGTGATGATCCGATAATAATTAGTGGCTCTGCTAATTTTAGTAATGCTTCTACAATAATTAATGACGAAAATATGCTCCTAATACGTGGAAATAAACGCGTAGCGGATATTTATTTTACCGAGTTTAACCGTTTGTTTAATCATTACTATTTCCGGGATATTTTTGAGAATACTGAAAAACAAGGCCATTTTAATAAAAATGAGCTATTCCTTTTCCCGGATGATTCCTGGATTCAAAAATACGAATTGGGCACATTAAAATATAAACAGGTTATGATTTATACGACTATGCAGTTGTAGAGTATGGCACCAATATAACTATAGCCTATCAATACCTTTTCTTCTAACATACTCTGATCTCTTACGGTAAACATGGAAGTTGATGTATAATAACTTGTATTCAATACGTTTTCAAATACACCATAAAACAGATCGAATAAAAAGAGTGTTCAAAATAGGCTTTTAGTTAAAAATCGATATTATAATTAACATATTAAATTAAAAAATGTATTTTTATGACAAATAACTAAATAACAACTGAAAAAAAATTAAAAACTAATGAAAAAAAAGCTACTCTATGTCGCGGCCAGTTTCTGTCTGTTCGCATCATCGTATGGTCAAAGTTCATTTTGGACTAAAGTCAGCCCCGAGCGGTTGAACATGTATGAAAAACTGGAACGAGCCTCGCAACCTCAGAATTTCCAACTATTTTCACTTGACCTTCCGGCATTAAAAGCAAAATTGGAAACAGCACCGATGCGTTCCAATGCGGCTTCAGCGCTAACGCTCTCCTTCCCTGCACCAAATGGCAAAATGGAGAATTATCAGATTTATGAATCACCGGTAATGGAAGCCGAATTGGCGGCAAAATATCCGGGAATCAAATCCTATATTGGTAAAGGTATCGAAGATCCAAGTGCAACGATCAATTTTAGTGTAACCCTTTTTGGATTACACACGATGACATTGTCCGGAAAAACAGGAACCTCTTATATCGATCCGTTTACTAAGGATTTAAAAAACTACATTATATATAGTAAAAAGGATTTACTACCGAACCGCGCTTTTACCTGTATGGTACAGGATGATCACGAAGCCGTTTCCGGAAGGTTGATCAACAATCCTGAAACCGCTATGGCTAATGACGGAAAATACCGCGTGTATCGTTTGGCGATGGCTTGTACAATCGAATATGCGGCTTATCATGTTAATGCGGCTGGTTTAGGCGGTGGTACGACTGCTCAGAAAAAAGCAGCGGTTTTAGCAGCGATGAACGTAACCATGACACGTGTAAACGGTCTTTACGAAAGAGATATGTCATTACATATGAATATCGTAGCAAATAATGACTTGATCATCTATATTGACAGTGATAACTTCACCAACTCACCACAAATGATCAATGAAATCCAGCCAATCGTAGATGCGGCTATCGGAGCAGCGAACTATGATATCGGTCACGGAGTATGTACTACCGATTCGGGTATTGCACAGTTAAACTCCCCATGTTCGTCTACTAAAGCCAGAGGAATCACTGGTCAGCCAAATCCGGTTGGAGATCCGTTTGATATCGATTATGTAGCACACGAAATGGGTCACCAATACGGTGCAACTCACACTCAAAACAATGCTTGTAACCGTACCGATGCCACTGCAGTAGAACCTGGAAGTGCCAGTACGATTATGGGATATGCCGGAATTTGTGCGCCTAACGTACAAGATCATTCCGATGCTCATTTTCATGCGGTAAGTATCGCTCAGATGCAAACATTTGTAAACGCCGGCGGTAGCTGTGCCGTGACAACCAATAACGGTAATGCCGCTCCAGTGGTGAATGCCGGTGCCAACTTTACCATTCCTTACGGAACCGCTTTTATATTAAAAGGAAGTGCTACCGATACTGCCGGGGAGTCGCTTACGTACTGTTGGGAACAAACCAATAATCAGGTATCCACACAACCGCCTGTAGCTACGGCTACTTCAGGTCCTAATTTCAGATCGTTACCGCCATCAACGTCACCAAACCGTTATATGCCGCGTTTCGAAGATGTTTTAGCCGGAAATCTTACGCCAACATGGGAAGTTGTTCCGAATGTAGCGCGTACCATGAATTTTGCTTTAACTGTTCGCGATAACCGCGCTCCTAATGGAGGTCAGACCGGACGTGGCGATATGACCGTAACGTTTGCCAATACAGGGCCGTTCCGTATTACATCGCCTGCAACGGCTAATGTTTCATGGGATAAAGGTTCATCACAGACCGTTACCTGGGATGTAGCCGGTACAACAGCAAACGGAATCAATACTGCCAATGTAAACATTCTGATGTCTATGGATAACGGAGCTACCTTTACGACGTTGGTAGCCAACACGCCTAACGATGGATCGGAAGTGATCACCGTTCCAAATACAGCGGCACCTTATTGTCGTATTATGGTAGAAGCCGTTGGAAATATTTTCTATGCATTGTCTAAAAACATTGCTGTAGGTTATACCATTACAAATGCCTGTCAAACATTTACCAACAGTACCGTTAGCGCTATTCCGGACGGAACAAATCCGAACGTAGCGACACCTGGTCCAACATTGACTTCAAATCTGAATGTTACTACCGCACAAACCCTTACGGATGTAAATGTAAACGTAAACGTTACACACCAATGGATCCGTGATTTGGTAACCAAAGTAAAACACCCTGACGGAACAGAAGTAATCTTAGGAAACCGTATTTGTAATGATCAGGATGGTTTTAACATCACATTTAACGACGGATCACCAAACATTGTGTGTACAGCTCCTATCACCAGTGGTACTTTTTCACCAAATCAACCGTTGGCTGCTTTAAACGGTAAAGCTTCAAACGGTAACTGGCAATTATTGATCAATGACTATTTCCAGGGTGATACCGGAAATTTAAACTCATGGTCGGTAGAAGTATGTTACCAGACGGCTGTTTTAGGTACGGAAAGTTTTGGTTTACAGGATTTCGCAATTTTCCCGAATCCAAACAACGGTAACTTTACTATTTCGTTTAAGTCAGCTTCTGCGAATGAGATCAAAGTAAACGTACACGATATCCGTGGAAGAGAAATCTTTAACCAGTCGTTCCAGAATACCGGTTTATTTAACCAAAACCTGGAGTTACGCAACGCTCAGACCGGAATCTATCTTGTAACCGTTCAGGATGGTGAACGTAAAGAAGTTCAGAAAATCGTAATTAAATAATTTAAAATACAAACCCGACAGGTTTTTAAAATTTGTCGGGTTTAACTATAAAAACAGGCTGTCTATAATGGGCAGCCTGTTTTTATAGTTTAGTTTGGAATAATTTTAAAATTATAGATTCCTTTCACCTGCTAATCTTATTGTTATATCAGAAGTGATGATTTATATCATCCAACTATTAATAAATAAGAATTCATCTATTTCCCCTTTTAATAACCCAAACGTGAAATAGTGCAAGGGATTAATAAAGTAGAAAAAATCGCGGATTATTTCTTTAGATTCTGGTTTTTCTAGTATTTCGTAGCTAGAATAATATGTCAAAAAATCTTTATCATAATGTGCTGATGATTTATTTCTGATATTTGACATTACAATATCATAATCATATTTCTCTTTGAATTCTGAAAGCTCTCTATTCAACATATCAAAGAATTTTATGTATATATC
>NZ_JASLCE010000014.1 GCF_030146175.1 Flavobacterium sp.
TCATCGATGCAGTAGAAGTTAATGCAGACGGTTGTGTAATCGTAACCGATCTTGTAATACTACATGCATTAGAATCCGTAATGGTAACAGTATAAACACCTACAGGTAAGCCAGTAGCTGTAGCTGCTGTACCACCAAATGGAGCCCATGAATATGTATAAGGTCCTGTACCTCCAGAAGCTGTAACACTCGCTGTTCCGTTTGAACCACCGTTACAAGAAACAGTAGTAAAAGAAGTGGTAGCTGTGAAAGTAGCCGGTTCTGTAATGGTATAAGATTGTGTTTTGGTACACGCATTAGCATCGGTAATAGTTACAGTATAGGTACCAGCTGTTAAACCAGTAGCTGTTGCAGCTGTACCTCCAGATGGAGCCCATGAATATGTATATCCCGGAACACCACCGGTTACAGTTGCTGTAGCGGTACCATTAGCACCTCCATTACAAGCAACATTAGTTTGTGATGGTGTAATTGTGATAGCTGTTGGCTGTGAAACTGTAAAAGTTCGCGTAGCTGTACAACTGTTTGAATCGGTAATAGTACAGGTATACGTTCCTGCTGCTAAACCAGAAGCGGTTGCCGCAGTTCCTCCTGACGGAGCCCATGAATACGTGTATGGAGGTACTCCTCCGGTAACGTTAACAGTTGCAATACCGTTTGATCCTCCGTTACACGATAAATCGGTTCTGGAAGTAGTAACCGACATTGCAGTTGGTTGTGTAATTGTAAATCCTCTTGAGATTGTACATCCGTTATTATCGGTAATTGTACACGTATAATTTCCTACAGCTAAACCAGAAGCGGTAGCTGCTGTTCCTCCAGATGGAGCCCATGAATACGTATAAGGCGCTGTACCTCCTGTTGGTACTACTGTTGCTACACCATTTGAACCACCATTACAGCTTACGTTCGTTTTAGATGAAGTTGCTGTAAAAGTAGTTGGTTGGGTAACCGTTACATTTCTGGTAATCGTAGTACCTTCGTTATCCGTAATGGTACAAGTATAAGGAAGTGCTGTTAAACCTGTAGCTGATGCTGCAGTTCCTCCAGCCGGCGACCATGAATAGGTATAAGGCGTAACACCTCCAGAAGCAACTACAGTAGCACTACCGTTTGAACCTCCGTTACAAGAAACATTTGTAGAGGAAATAGTAGCGGATAAAGCTGCATTGGTTGTGAACGTTAAGTCACTTCCATAAGCTGTTCCAGACGAGTTAATAGCATACGCTCTAAAATGGATAGTCGTCGCAGATGGCAACGATGAAATAACCGAACTAAAGGATCCGGTTCCGCTTCCAATAATGGTTTTGTTGTCTGAAGTGGTTGGATTGGCTGCTAAAGCCCATACAATTCCTCTTTCAGTAACAGAAGCACCACCATCGGCAGTTACGTTACCTCCTAGAGTAGCTTTTACGGCACCTACATTGGTTGCTGCTGTTGTGGTTACTGTTGCGTTTACAACAACGGTACAGTTTACGTTTGGTGCCGGATAGCCCGCTGGTGTAATACCAAGTGAGGCAGTACCGTTGTGTCCCCAGTTAGCCGGGTTGTTAATGGCAGCTCGTAATGCTGCTGCTGTTCCGGTTAAGGTTCCTGTATATTTGCTATTGGCACTTTCAGGTCCCGGTGCCGGGAAAAGCGAAATACAGTTTACACCGTTTGTAAGTCCTGTAGGAAGAATACTTTCAGCTGTACCGGCATCGGCAGTAGCATTCCAGGTTGTAACCGGATCATAGTTGGTATTGTTGTAATCACCATGAACACCTGCAATAAAGATAGGGTTCGCTGGTGCTACACCACTGGTACTTTGGTAAGCCAGAATCTGGTCACCTCCCGATAGGTTAAAGTTAGAACTTAAAGCAATAGTAACTCCTGATGTACCGGTTACGGTAAAAGTATCAGCAGAAGTTTCGATTATAGAAATAATCGTTCCACAGGGTACCGTACTAGGGATAACCCATCGTAAGTGGGTTTCCGTGTTGACGGCCCAGCCTGCTGCTGTCCATCCCTGTTCCGAAAAGTAAATGGTTTCACCGGCCGGAAGGGGTTTGAGGGCGATAAATGAAAACCCATCGACGGTTCCGAAATCATAGCCGATAAAGGCGATGTCTCCCGGACCGAGGGTTTGCGCTTTGGTACTCTGCTGTACAAAGAATGTACAGAGGAATACGAGGGTTGCGAGTAATCTCTGCTTCATGTGAATAATAATTGAGGTTAAATTTTTAATGACATAAATAGGCATTTTGCCATCCACCGATTTTAGGGGGCATATCCTGTTCCGTTACTTCAGTAATAAAGTGTCCTTCGTTTACAAGTGTGTTCACTCGTTCAAATGCCACTTGATCATCTGAATTGCGTTCCAGTTTATAAATGTGATGATCAAATTTTGTACGGTTGGTTTCGGAATCAAATTGTATCGATCCTCGTGGTCCTTCTGCTTTTATAGTACTGATATGGCGCAACAAGGTGCGGGTATCGGTGCTCTCTGCCGTTTCTAATAAATTCGCTAACAAAGCGCCGTTTTCATAACCTAATAGCGCGAATACGGTAGCTGCATCGTCATATTGTTCTTTGAATTGCATGTTAAAAGAACAATCAGAAGTATGGGCAAAATTTTCAAACCAGGAAGCTACTACATATAGTGGAAAGGCCTGAGCTTGGTATTCGCTAATAATACTTTCGTTAATTGCAAAAGGCGTGGTGTAAAAGGTATAGTGTTGTGCTACTTTGTTGGTGCGAATAAAAGAGGCGTTTTCTTCGGCATACAAACCGCTGTAAAACGCAAATACCACTTCAGGCTTGTAGTGGTCTAGAGTTAATTGCATGCATTCGGCTTCGTTTTCCCGAGGATAAAAAGGGGTAATATAATGTCCGGAGAACATCATATTATTTTTGTTGAGGGATGTTTCGATTGCCGATAACATTCCGTAGCCGGAATCGTAATAGGAGGTTGCTGTCGCAATTTTATCATAATTCTTTTCTGAAAAATGATTTCCTAATAAAAAACACGATTCGGTTAGCCCGTAGGAATTGATATAAATACCTTTTTGTTTTTTTATCCCGTAAGGTACGGTAGCACCAATGTCGGAAGCGATTAATAATATGTCGTTATCCGAAGCATATTCATAGACGCGACTCATGTTATGATGTCCGAAAAAACCAATCATAATATTGATTCCTTCCTGAAAATAAAGCTTTTGTATTTTATCAATGATCAATTGTTCATTGGCACCAATTCCAATGCTCTCTACATAGTATTGAGCGTTTAGATTGTTCAGTTTGATACCACGAATAAAATCCCGATCCAAGGTCTTATACTGTTTGGATTGCGGGATTAGGATTCCTATTTTAGTTACTGTACTCATGTAAAAAAATAATAGGAGAGGATGAACGTATTCTTCCTCTCCTTTAACGATTAACTGTTTTCTTTCGTTAATTACGAGAAGGGAAGATACCGTATAATGCGATACTTGTGTAAATTCCTAAATAAGGGTTACGGATCGAAAATGGTAAGCTGCTTCCTGCAATACCTGTAGTCCCGCTAATAGAAGTAGTGATGTTTCCTACTTTGTCTGTACCTGCAAATGGTGGCTCACTATAAGCGTTTGCAGCAGCTCCTCCTGTACCGAAACTGTTGTTTCCGTTGTCTGATTCGTTGGTTGGATTACCCGTGTTTGTATGGATAACTGTTGCAACGTTTACTTGTCCTGCTCCAGTTCCTGAAACTAATGGGTGAACGTGAGCCGGTACGTTAGAAAGTGATAGCGTAACATTTTGCGCTCCACCTGATTCTCCCCACTGAACTGGTGTTAATCCAGGTCCTGATCCTGGGTGAACGATAGAACGTCCTCTTAAGTCTGGTAAGGCAAATGTAGTTTGTCCGTTTCCTCCAAAAGTTGTTCCAAGTAATGAAAATAGAGCTGTGTTTTGTGCAATTGACATGATTTGTCCGTCGCAAAATGCCCACTGTGCAGGTGCAAAACCAAATCCGAAAGCCTGGATTTGTCCAATAATTTGTTCCATAAATATAAATTTTGTGGTTAAGTTTATACAAAACTAGGCAAACGCACAGGATCGATATTAGGTAAAATTACGTGTTTTTGTAAGATAATTGTATTATTGCAATAAAATTAATAATATTTTGATATTTTGTTAAACAAACAAAATAGATAGTATCTTTATCTTAAAGGTTTTAGGTTAATTTAAGAAATCTTAACGATATTTATCATTTAGACCGATGCCAGCTAAGATTAGGGGTTTAATCTTCTCAAACCGACTTAATTTGGTTTTTTCCTGCTTGGCAGTAGCTATATATTCGATAAATTCTTTTTGTTTATAAGGGGTAAATTGAGAAAAAGCATTTTGTAAATTCGAATCCTGTGCCAATTGTTGTTGAAGGTATTCCGATTGTAAGGCTTCTTTTTTTTCCGGCTTAAAGTGGATACCGGCTTTTTCATTGGCAATGGCTTCCTGGACATACTGTAAAATCAGTTTTTCGTCCATATCGGCTTTCGATTGGAAGCGCCATTGGCGTAAAGCCTTGGTAACGCCTTCCTGGGCGTTAACCAAAACTTTATGCGGATCTTTTAGGAAGATTCCATTGAAAAACCAAATGCCAACATAGGATTTAAACCCGCCAATGCCCAATACGTTTTTGCCGTTATAGGTATAGGTCGGGCCACCCCATTTGGTGGTTTCAACCAACTCGGTTTGAAGCAGGATTGTTTTTAAATAATCCAGCTCTTCTTCCCATTGGTTTACCTTGTCCCATTTGTGTTTTTCATCCATTCGGATTTATTTTTTTTCGGCCGTTAGTTCGGCTATTTTTACGATAACTTCTACCGCTTTTTGCATACTTTCTACCGGTACATATTCGTATTTCCCGTGGAAATTATGACCGCCGGCAAAGATATTCGGACACGGTAATCCCATATAGGATAACTGACAACCGTCTGTTCCACCGCGAATCGGTTTGATGATCGGTTTGATACCCAATTCTTTCATCGCTTTTTCAGCTACTTCTACAATGTGGATTACCGGTTCCACTTTTTCACGCATATTGTAGTAACTGTCTTTGATTTCGCAGCTAACAATCGGTCCGCCAAATTGTTTCTCAAACTTTTTATTGATCTTGGCAGCTATTTTTTCGACTGCTTTTTTGCGTTTTTCGAATTTCTTACGATCGTGATCACGGATAATCAATTCAACTTTGGTTTCTTCAATACTACCGTTAATTCCGGTTACATGGAAGAAGCCTTCGTAGCCTTTGGTTTCCTGTGGCGTTTCGTGCTTTGGTAAATTGGAAATGAATTTGTTAGCCAGTAACATAGAGTTGATCATTTTCCCTTTGGCATAACCCGGGTGAACGCTTTTTCCGCTAAAAGTAAGTTTGGCTCCGGCGGCATTAAAGTTCTCATATTCCAGTTCGCCAATCTGACTTCCGTCCATCGTATACGCCCAATCGGCACCAAATTTTTCAACGTCAAATTTATGCGCACCACGACCAATTTCTTCATCCGGTGTAAAGCCAACACGAATCTTTCCGTGTTTGATTTCCGGATTATTGATCAGGTATTCCATAGCCGTTACAATCTCGGTAATTCCGGCTTTATCGTCGGCTCCTAAAAGTGTCGTACCATCGGTAGTGATAAGCGTTTGTCCTTTGTATTGCAACAAATCTTTAAAATAACTTGGCGATAATACAATGTTTTGTTCTTTGTTTAAGATGATGTCTTTTCCGTCGTAGTTTTCTACGATCTGTGGTTTGATATTCGCTCCGGTAAAATCGGGAGTGGTATCAAAATGTGAAATAAAACCGATAGTCGGTACTTCGTGTTCCACATTACTCGGAAGGGTAGCCATGATATACGCATTCGCGTCGATGGTTACCTCTTCCATACCAATGGCTTTTAATTCTTCAACTAATTGATTGGCCAAATCCCATTGTTTGGCAGTACTTGGAGTGGTATCGGAATTCGGATCAGATTCGGTGTCAACAGTTACATAACTGATAAAACGATCAATAATATGTTGCATTTTAAAATATTTAGATACACAAAAGTACGACTATTTCATTAAAATGAAACGTCGTACTTTTTAGAATAAATTCAAATTAATGGAGGTATACGATTGTATAAATGATAAACAATACCAATACAACCGAGATTAGGAAAGAATTGACAAAAAACAGTATCAAACTCTTTAAATTAGAGATATAGCGTTTTTCTCCGTAAAAAAACCGGTGTGCTTTAAAAAAGTAGGTAAAGCCCCAACCCAGATAAATACAGGTTAGTATAAACTCTAAAAATGTGAGAAAGCCATTATCGCCCAATAGTTTCAGGAACCAGCTCAGTGTTAGAATCAGCATGGTGTTGAGAAGCAGGAACGAAAAGTAATGGAGCGTAAAAATACCGTGTTCAAAATAGTACCATTTCTTTTTATCGTGAAAAAGCCATAACGAAAAAGCAAATAATGGCAGATAGAGGAAAAGTACTTTTGGAAGATTATGAATAAAAGAGTCCTTGAATTTTCCAATGACTTCTTTTGTGGTATATTTTTCGTTTATCTCGGCCATCCTTCTTTGAAATTTTTCCATTAATCCGGAATCCTTTTTTGCCAGAGGAAGTGTCTTTTGTATCGAATCGTATTCTTTTACCGAACTATAATTTCCGATTGTAGGTATTTTTCTACCTGTGGTTGCTTTCATAATCGAATCAGCCTCCTCGTAGTTGTAATCATATTTATGAGCTTCCGCCTTACGCACCTCACGTTGCGTTTCGTTATCGTGATCAATTTCCGGAAGTACCCCCGGAAGGAAAAAGGTTATAAAACTGATAAAAATATACAGCTTAACCGGAGCTACATAGTGTTTACGCTTTCCAGCCAAATATTCGCGGGTAAGGCGTGAAGGGCGGAACAACAAATATTTCATGGTTTTCCAGAAAGCATTGTCATAATGCGTAAAATCTTCTACAAAATGTGTGAACAGATAGTGAAATGACTTTCGGGATTCGGTGTTATCCTGACCGCAGTTCGGACAGTATTTGTCGGTTACAATTTTTCCACAGTTTAAACAATCAATGTGGTCGCGTATTTTATCGTGGCTCATTATTAGGGGATATTGATGCGATAAAAATAGTTAAAAATTGATATTTAAAGGTAAATTTTTTATAAAGTAGCAATTAAAATTAAACCATTTTGAAACAATCTTTATCCATAATGAAAATAACAACGCCATGCAGTAACCGATTTTTAAGTTTGCCGCCCAAACGGGAAAATTGAAACTTTAAAAGAGTGTACACTAATAAAAAATCAAAATAAATATCTTTTTTGTGTAATAAATTTCTTAAGAATTAAGCATAAGAAAATTAAAGTATATTAGCCAATGTATTAATAATAGTAAACCACATTTCATGTTCGCCCGTTAACGAGGGAGAAGAAATAAAAAAATAAATAAATGGAAAAAACACAATTTGATAAAGAGTTTCAAAGGCTAACTACTGAAATGGTTGAAGTTGCTTTTGAGTATGTTGGTCGCAATAGTGAAGAGGTTGATCATGTATATATTTATGCTTCGATGGAGTATGAAATATTTTTCTATAATGTCTTTTACCAAATCAACAATATTGTAGTTAAAAAAGAACTCGTGAACAATGTACTACACCAAAAAGCAGATGATTCAGATGATAGGATTGATGCTTTATTAAGTATTGGAGGTCATGCTTTAATGGACCTTTCCGATGTTTTTAGCGATGATGGAAGAGAACTACCGACCTTACTTAAAATGGTTTATTCTCCAAAGACAGGCGGATTTGATTGTGATGTTCTTTATGAAAATTATGGAAACGATCCGGATTGGTCAAATGTAAGTGCACTTGAAAATTGGTATCAAGAAGTAACCAATAAGATGTAATACTAAATTTAACGTATTATAGTGGCAAGGTTTTAGGCTTGCCGTTTTTTATGCAATAGCAGTAAAAGCAATTGGTAGGAATTAGTCTTTATATAATATAAGAAAAATTAACCAATAAAATAGTAAAACTAAAACACTCGAATGGAAAAAATCAAAACATTTTTAGATATTGTTTTTGAAAAAGAACAAATAGCGCTGGATTTAAAGAGGGACAAAGATAATATTGAAAAATATAACGAATTTGTAGTGAATGAATTGAATATTTACTGTGAAGATCCGTATGATACTGATCTGAAAAGAAAAGTGGAATTTAATATTATAGGTAAAATGATTAGTCCGCTTTCTGATCGTTTTTATGAGGAGTCCAAAAATTGTCCTTACCCGGCTCCCCGTTATTTATTTAAAATAAGTGAATATGATAATGAAAAATATGGTACCGTTTGGGCTTGTTATGTTTCTTTTTCAGATCCTGATGACGAAATAAAAAAAATAAAAGAGTGTTTTTTAGTCGCTTCAATCAATGGGGAATTAAAAATTGTTTCTGATTTTATACTTAGTTCCGATGCGAAACAATGGCGACATGTAGATGGTGATGAAGATAAAAGTTTGCGTTTGAATAATTTGGGGAGACCTATAAAAGTGGAACGCTATGTAGAACCAACGGATGAATGGAGTTTAAAAGCGTATTTAAAAGATTTTTAAAATAGAACAATAATGGAACATAAAATAATAGTGCCTTTTTTTACTGACGAAAAATTTGCAGGAAAACCACTTACACTAGTAAATTGTATTGCCTTTTTAGCGCGTAGAGATGGGAGCCATCTGTTATTAATGTCTCATTTTTCCGAATTGTACCTGTTTCAATATTCAAAAGATTTTGTCTTTGAAAAGGAAATTCCGGTAACTGCTGTTTTAAACGGATTCAGAGAATTTAACGAATCCAGAGAATTTGCGCTGAGCGAAAGTGCTTCAGGACAGATCATCATTTCCGGCGATGCCAATCGTTGTTTTATTATTGATGAAGACGGAAACATTGACCCGGCTTCGTACACCACAACCGTTGTAAATTTAAAGAGTGATGCGCATGCTCTTTTTCCTCAAAAACAAGAAGCGGCGGCTAAAAATCTGTATTGTAACGCAACTTTATTACCGCAATCGAATAAATTGATTGCTTTAGTCGATAGTGAGATGGGTTGGGGATCAACTGAAGGTAAAAGACGCGGTGATTTTATCGTGATTTCGGAGGCTCCTTTTGAGGATGCCACACAACGTCCTCGTTTAAAACTGTTGGTAGCATTAAACCAAAGACCTAGCGCATACTATAAAACAGATTTCCCGGGTATCGAATTGAAAAATGGAAAAACCATTTATCGGGATGATACTTTTGACGATAATTTAATTGCTGCGATCGAAATCAATACTAAAATGCCATTTTTCGATCCGTGGATCGGGAATATTTATCCGCTTACGGAATCGTTGTTATTGGTTCCCGTTTTTGATAAATTCCGACGTTTGAGTGCCAGTGCTTGTTTTTTGTTGATAAACACCGATGGAACTGTGGTCGGGCAATTGCAAGACTTTGAGCCGAAAAATCTCAAGCTTGGTAAATTGGAAGAATTTCATTTTGCGGTAAATCATCAGGATCAGATCCTTTATTTTAAAGGAGAAAATACCATTTACATATTTGGATTCGATGGTAGCTGTTTGGATAAAATTATATTGGAAGGAACTACAAAACCGTTGGCTGCATTCCAATTGATCGGTCATACCACCAATGGAAATCTGCTGTTTTTCGACAGAAAGAATTTTCATTTCCTACAAATACCACCACTAAAACCGTTGGATAGCAACAATGTAATATCCATTGAAAACGCACTGACGGCTTATAAAAAACACAAACC
>NZ_JASLCE010000028.1 GCF_030146175.1 Flavobacterium sp.
TTGAAAATACTGAAAAGCCTGTAAACAGGGCGATATAGGAGGTAAGGATCGTACCCTTCCTCTCTGCAAGATAACCAAGAGCCATACTGAACTTACAGTATGGCTTTTTTGTTTTGGTACAACATAGGTGCAACATTCAAGTTTATAATCATCTTTCTGTTATCAAGACTTAGAGACCGAAGCATTGAAATCGGTTATATGTATTTAACAACAAAGGGATTATGTTAAATACCTTTGTTGTTAAACCTATGTTTTTTATCAGGTCTTAATTAACTTTTGTAAGTGTGATATTGGTCGGAATGTTAAATGTTGTTGATTGGTTTGTACCATATATCCCCATCGGCAGTTTAATTCTCCAAGTAGTCGTATTGAAGTTGGATTGATTGATATTCATTTTAAATTCTCCCTCTATACCGAGCGGGCGAGCCTGACTGAATGGTTGGCTTATGTCGTAAATCTGTCCGCTCATTTCATAAGGTCTTATAGGAGAGTTTCCCATTATAATAGTAGGCCATGGTGTACTCGAATTCCCGATGTTGATTTCTGATGTGTAAATGGTTTGCTCATTTGCTGATCCGTAATTTTGAACCAGCTTATAATGACCGCGTAATTCATCTACATAGGCTTTTGGTGGATCGTCAGGATAAACAGGTTTTTGCGCTACTTTCCACAATCGTAATACAAATGTTTGATTACCATTTTGATAAATCCATGTACCAATAAATGGTGCAAAATAATTATTCACATCTTTATAATAGTACGTAAGCAAAGGACTCTTTTTAAAGCTGGAATTATAGTATTCTTTCAGTTCTTCAACTTTTGGTGGAGGTGCTTGCGCAGATAGAGAAAAAACAAAAAAGAATATACTAATGCTAAATGTTTTTTTCATAGATAATACATTCTAGCGATGTGTGTAATGGTCTGAAACAGATTACGTTTCATTAATTAACTTTTGTAAGTGTGATGTTGGTCGGTATTGTGAATGTCGCCGCGCTGGCAGAACTATGAAGTCCGGATGGAAGTGTCACATTCCATTGTGCATTGTTTATACTGGCAGGATTAATACTTATTTTAAGTATGCCTTTTAAGCCAAGCGGATTGTCATCGGTATAGGGTATATTTACGTCATAAATAGTGCCATCCAAGAGATACTGTTGTAATGGTGCGCCAAATATAATCGTTACCCACGGGGTTATTGAATTTCCTGCATTGATTTGGGATGTATATATGATTTGTTCATTGGCTGTGCCATAATTTTGAACCAGCTTATAATGGCCTATTAATTCATCCATAAAATATTTTGAATTATTCTCGGATTGATAAAGTGCTTTTTCCTGTTTTGTAAACTGTACAACAAAGGTTCGGCTACCGCTCTGGTAAATCCATTTACCAATAAATGGCGCAAAGTAGTTGTTTACATCCTTATAGTAATAAGTAAATAAAGCACTCTTTTTAAAATTGGGATTGAAATACTGGCTAATCGCTTCAACCTTTTCTTGCTGTGCTTGTGCAGATAAAGAAAAAATAAAAAGTAATACGCTAATGCTGAATATTTTTTTCATGATCGATTCGTTTTAATTGGAACACGGTTTTTTAATAACATTCGAGTTTTTGCTATCAAGTTCCAGTTTTTGAAAATTTGAAAATGTGGCATCAACTTCAAATAAATTAAGTCCCAACTTGGCTTCTTTTATAAACTCTAAAAATGATTTTTTATCATCTTCGACATTCGAATTTACTTTGATGGTTCCATTGGTTCCGTAGTATTTTTGAAATATTTTTTCCATTTCAGCGATTTTTTTCATGTCCAGTACAGTTCCTTGCGCGTTAGTGCGTGGATATCTAAAACTGTCAATGCAAAGTGTACAATCAATTGTAAGAGCATACCTCGTTCCATCTGCTGTCATTACATAGAACACAAAATCATCTGTATCTATTTTATTATTTTGTACCAATCGACTTAACGCAGCCATGTCGTCCCATGAGAATATCGAATAGGTGCCGTTTCCATTGCCGCCGTATGCATCATGTGTATGTGCCAACATAACGTATTTTTGACTTGGGTTTAGATTAATATCAATCATACCGCCAATACCCTGCGGAATAGTCTGTGTAGGATTAGATGTTTGTGCTGTTGCTGATTTATCAATAAATATGCCGTTTTCTTGGCTTTGTGATGTTGTGCCTGCAAGGTTGACAAGTTCCTGTTTCAAGCCTGAAAACTTTTCTAACTGCTTCGCAATCGTTTTGCATCCGGAAGGTGCAATCGCTGTTTCCAAGTCTTCCAAAACCGGGGTTGTTGTTACGGGTGGGTTATTGCCGCCACCGCTATTGCCACTTCCGCCGCCTGAATGTCCAACACCTGGCTCAGTTCCGATCGTACCGCCATTACCGCCTCCATATCCTGAACCCGCGCCAGCACCACCAGCACCCGTCATGCTACAATCTACAGACGTAACTGTATAAAGGTGACTAGGGTCGTTACAATTTGCTGTTGCGACATGCGGTTCGACAGAACCGCCTGCTGTCCATGCTTGATTACACATCAATACGTTTGCCGTTACGCAATGAAGCTCCCTTGCGGTTGGTGTAATATCATATTCGATCTGTGTGATATTGACCGTTCCTTTAAAGTGGAAAGAACCATGTTCCTCGCTTGGGGTTAATGGGGTTGTTGGCGTGTATTTGACAAGATACGCATTCGCCTGACTCAACGAATCCATGCGGATTACAAGGTTCTCGAAAAAATCAGGATTATTAATTTCGCGTTTGATCTGAAATGTATAGGTAGTATAGGCGCCGTCCTGTATCACTTTGGATATATCAGGCATAATAGAAAAACCGTATGTTTCCTCCATGCCGGTTTTGGCTGTGCTACCTTTTTTCTGTTTTCCTTTGTTCAGTTTTGAAAGGGCTGTAATAAACTGTTCTTCATTCAACAGCATATCAAAAGTGCTGTTTCGTATGCTTATTTTTTCCTGATAGCTTTCTTTGCTGATAGCATCACGTTCCAGTTCGCACCCAAACAGGATAAACACCGTCAAAATCATCACAGGAAAACAAGCGTATAATTTTCTATGGTTCATTGTCTTGAATTATTAATAGTCGCAAATATTGTGTTTTTCCAAATGAAAATATTTGCGTTTTCCCGTAAATTGGTGCAATCTGTGTAAAAATACATATAAATGCGTATGCGTTTTACGGACTTTTCAAGTTTTCGTTACGGTTCTCAGGTGCCTGTTTTTGATTAAAGGGATGCTTTTGAAGCCTTTTTACAAGATGTTTTAAGTATATAAATGCCAAAATAGATTTTATAAAATTTACGACTTCGGTGCCGGATATACAAATCGGAATGCTTCCGGAGTATAGGAACCTCCGATTTCCAAATTTCCGATCGTATTATTGCGGTTTTTTGAGTACCAAAAAATCAGTTGCGGTAACTTCAATTGGTGTTTTAAATTCAATCCAATGTTCCCGGTTGTCGGTTTCACCATCATCCATAATTCTATACGACGAATAGCCATTATTCATAAAAGGAAGTTCGATCCATTCGTAATCCGACAAACGCCCCAAATTTTGTTTTTCGATAGTCTCGAGCCAGTTTAGTGCGGTATCAATCTCTTTCTTTTGCTTTAAAATGGCTGCTTTGTTGGCATTGCCTTCGCGTAATTGTACTACCAATTGGACTTGTTTTTCTTTTAATACTTGTATCGCGTAATTCATAAAGATCTTATTTGTTGCTAATTTGAAATAAATGAAAATAGGATTGGGGCATCCAAATGCCACGGATTTTATAAAATCTACTTCTTCGGTACCGGATATATAAAATCAGGAATGTTATTTCGTAAATCCTGATCAGGATCGGCGGTTTCATCGTCCGGATAGCCAATAAACGGGCTTCTTTTTCCGAAACCAAAATACCATTCTTCTGTTTTGATCAACCGATATTCGGATAGAAAATCGGCTTCATTTTTTTCTGTAGCAGCCGACTTTCGATTCGTCCAAAATAGGGTGTAATCGCCTAAGGCACTTTCTACATGAAATTGCGCATTTTCAAAATCGATATTCCGAAGGATATGTTCCATTTTCAGGATAAAATCATTCCAGTCGGAGGTGTCCAATCCGAAATATTTATAGGTCGCGGCAAATCCCAATAGGATATTTTCATAATAATAGGGAACTTCATAGTCGCCAAAACTAAACATATTGGCGTTGATAAACGGGTAGGTGTTGTCTTTTTCCAATGTTTTGATAAAATCGACCGATTTGTGATAATCCCGGTCAATTTTAATATAGCCGTAAATTGAAGTATATTCCATTTTTAGTGTTTTTTGTTGTAGTACTATTTCAACAGACAAGTTGCTAAAAGTACCATTTTAAAAAATAATTCCGTTCAACAGATTGAAGAACGGAATTAATAAGGCATCCTTTTGAAGGATTTCTTTAAACAACTTTTATTTTTCGATGAAATTAGTCGCCTTTGCTCGCAGAAACGATGCTTTCGATAAATTCATCTAACTGTTCGATTTTTTCACTTTCGCCATTTTCTTCGTATTTGACGCGCATCGGACGTAAAATATTGAGGAATTTGTCGAAAATATGTTCCTGAATGATAGGCGAATCCACTACTTTGTAAATACTGCGTAACATCCAGATACGGTTGTATTCCGTACGCGACATTACAACGTAAAAACCTTGTGCCATTTCGACCGACCAATCGCGCAATTCCGTCAGAATTGCCGCTGCACCGAATTGACCGGAAGAAATAGTACCAAAAAAGGTCTCGATTTCTTCGAATAATTTGGTCGATGCTTCGTCATTTTGTTGTTGGAAAAATTCTTTAAGCGATTGTGCTGCGGTTTGCGCATTGATATACACGTTTCCGGAGGCGTATAAAAAACCGGAAAGGTCAATTTCGCCTTGATAGATTCCGTCGATAAAGATCGCAAGTCCTCGCAAATGATGTCCGATGTCTTCGTGAGACAGATAGTCGCCATAACCCGGCAACACGTCCATAAAACGTTCGAGCGTACTATCCCAATCTTCGAATGTCGCCCAATTTTCGATTAGGAAAACGGCGCAGGTGCGTTCGATTATCTCGTGATCCAAATCAGCACTGGTGATCGAATTGTTACGGTAACTATCAAGGAAAAGATCGATTCCGTTGATATAACCCAGATAGGAATCGCTTTTAAGCAATTGTAGTATTTGTTCTCTCATGTTTATTCTTTAGTTTTTTTGACGATTTCTTCCATTAAGGCACGTTGTAGTTGTTCTTTCGGTAAATCTTTCGGAATAGCAAACAATCCGTAGATCACATTACCGTATTTTTTGCTACTTGGGAAATCCTCTTCAAGGTCAATTATGGTACGTATCGTATACGCTTCTTCGATTAGAAAGGGTAAATCGCCTTCATAGACCTTTGCAATACGAATTCCATTGCTTTTTGTGCCCGCCGCATTCGCCATGTGTTCGGCGATTGCATTGCCTTCGTATAAACTGTTCATATTAACCAGTACAAAAAGTTTATCTACTGCTAAGTCGAAACGCATCAGTTCGTAATTCGATTCATCCGGGTTAGGAAGTACAAGCTTGTAATCGGATGCTTTGACTAAACTGTCGTTTGTATCCCAAACCGATACCTTATAATTTCCTGCCGGAACTTGTTTGATAAGCGATTCGCCGGGTTTGATTTTTTGGTCGATGGTGTAAATTTTTTCCAGTTTCCCGTCGGGCATTATCTGTTCAAAAGTTACGGATCGCAATTCGGTTCCCGTATTCATGAATTTAATGGACTGGGTTGGTCCGGTTGGTCCGTTTTGAATGTAATAAATAGCATAGGCGATGGCTATTAAGGCGATAAATGCTACGCAGCCAATTTTAAAAATTTTTTTCATAGTTTTATAAATAAGTCATATTCCCATTTCGCATCAATGGGTGTGTTAAAATGGTATTGTGTGATATAAGTGTTTCTGGTATAGCCTGTTACGCTCGAGTCACCTGTAACGAGGTCCCATCGGTCGTAATCGGTATCCGTTGGCGTAAAACGTGCAATTATTTTTGGTTCGCCTTTGATTCGTGCTAACACGAAACAATCGTCCAGCGTCATTTCTTTAGGATTGGCTGCAGACAGGTAGCACACCCAGATTTCCTCGTAATGCTGATGGTCGTATTGTACGATTTCATACAGATGACGCGGTTTGGGTTGCTCGTTTTCCGATGTCTGAACGTTTTCCCATTCGAAATTGATTTTGCTGTAATAACTCCTTGTTAAATCGGTCATCGCGTGTAATTGGTCTATCGTGGCAGCATCATTCGTACGAAGTACTTTGACTTCGATGTTGATAAAATCATCTAATAACTTCGTGATGCTATCCATTTTTGCGCTCCTGTTATTTTTATGAGTATCATAAAAATTCCATTGGTCGCTAAGTACTTCGTTCAACACGTTCCAACCCTGTCTTTGCGACAAGTCGATTGCATATTGCCATGAGGCTTCCACCAGATCAAGACGGTTTGCAAGGCCCGCCCAATAGGCTGTAGAGACCAAGGCATTCCAACAGGCTTCGGGATCGTTGTACTCTTCGTCGAAACGTTTTGCAGCAATCCAATGCTGATCACCGGTGTATTTTTTGTTTTCGATCAGGGTCGTAGCTTCATACAATGGATGGCTGGCTACTTCATCGGGTAAAAAACCGTCGTGGTCCCGTGCCGAATTAATAGACAGACTCACCCCCCACATCATGTCGTTAGAATGACCGTAGTAGTATTGGTATTTCTTAAAAGGCATTTCATCGCAATCCAACCCGTGCGGCATACAGGCATACTTCCATAAATGCCAATACCGCTTTTCCATTTGGATTTTATTTTTAGGTTCCAGATTGTAAGCCCGTTCTGTGAGCGCACTACGCACGTAGGCATTCCAGATTCCATAGTCTTCCTCCTGGAATTCGGGTAGGAATTTCTTGTTATCGATTAACTGAGCGAAAAGATCAAATGTCTTTTTGTGTTCGGGTGTGTCGTAGTAATGATTCCAAAAATCACAGAAAAAAGAATCATAGTTTCTTTTTGCTTTTTTAAAGCGTTCCTGATTTTCTTCATCCAACAAATAGGATTTAAGAAAATCCAGATTGCCTCCGCCCAGATAATCAAAAAGCGGCTTCGATTGACTGATTGCAGCCTCCAGATCGGATTTCAAACCTTTGATTGCGGTAGCACTCTCCATTAATCTCAGGTAGGCCATCGGAATCATTGCTTTTAGGTTTGGCGCCTGAGTAATGGCAGCGGCCCCATCACTAAACCATATCCCTTTTTTAAGGTTCACTACGGGAGCCTCTTTTAAAGACGTCATTCGAGGCGAAAGTAATACGGCTAAGGTGCTGTAACCCTTATGCTCGAACGCAAAAGGTGCCTGGAACCAGAATCCCTTTTCAAAGAAACGGATCTGCGCGATTAGGCTTCCTTTTCTGTTGAATTCGATTTTTAAGGCTTTTTCGGTATCCTGACCTTCATAAAGTCGGTTAAGATCGGCCTGTAAGCTATTGAGTGGTTTCATTTTTAAGTCGATTGGTGAAATTGACGTATCAAACGCGTCTTAGGGGAATAGAACAGATTGTACGAACCATAGATTTCATCGTCATAAAGAGCAGCGATAAATTCCATAAGCTCGCCGTTTTCGTCTTTAAAGATATCGAGCGAATAATCGGTTTTACGCACATGGTCTTTTTCGTAGGTGGTTTGATCCCAAATGGGTTCTCCGCCTTTATAAATGCTTTCGCTTTTTACCGATTTGTCGACTTCGAAATAGGTCGGTTCGTCTTCGTATCCGTGAAAATTATCCGACATTTCATCGGCACACCATTTCAGAAACTTCTCATCGAAATTTGAGATTGGCGTTTCACTATACGATACGATTTCGTATTTATTGTCGGCGGTAAGTCTGAAATCGGCATAATCCAGAAATACCGGTGTCACGATAAAATGGAACACAACATCAGCGAATTCCGGTTTTATAATAGATCCAGGAATACTGTATTGCGGTAACAAAATTCGTTGCTCGAAATGTTTCGGTTCGGCAAGGACGTCTGCGGGTTTCGGAAAAGAAATGATTACTTTACTCATGTCTTCCGGTTTTGCAATCTTTCTAAGCCCGATAGGTTTTGACTTTGCCATTATTTTGCTTTTGCTTTTTTCGGTGTTAGAAGTGCTGCCATTTCGGTGTCTTTCCAATGTTCGGCGACTTCTTTTGCGGTGGTTCCGACAGGAAGTGCGACTACCTGTTTGGTACTTCCGATTGTGGTATCGAGACCGGCTTTAACCAGGATTTTTGCCATTTCGGTAGGTCCGCCTATATCGCCCAGATAATGTCCGGCTGTCCATCCGTTTTCATCAACTACATTGATGTCCTGTTCCGGGTGAAGTTTAAAAAATGCTTTTAACCCGTCAAGGCGTTTACTGCGTGCGACATAATGTAAAGGCGTGATTCCCTGGTCGTTTTTGACGTCGAAAGAGGCACCTTTTTTTGCCAATAGTTTCATTGCTTCCGGTTCTCCGGCTGAACAAGCCATGATCATCGGAGTATTACCATTGTTGCCACGAATGTTTACATCCACTCCTTTTTTGATAAGATCTTTGGCCAGATAGATACAGTTTACATAGTTGCGATGCTCGGTTGGTCCCCAGGAATATCCGGAGATGTCATACTGATCCATAAGCGAAAGCACACGCCCTTTTTCGTTTGCGCCGCCATTGTATGGTTTTATATAGCGGAAACAGCCGTTTTCGATCAGGTATTTTACATAGACACCGGAATTGGTTCCTTCCGATTCCCAATGTCCTACTTTGGCTTGTCCCAAACGCATCAAAACGTTAAGTAAAGGCGAAAATCCGGAATTGTCCAGCGTGTTTACGTCGGCACCAGAGTCAATAAGTCGCCATCCAAACGCATAATTACCAAGCGATGCGGCTACATTTAACGGCGTTTTCTGTTCGTGATCTCTGGTTTCTAATAGTGATCTTTTGACTCCCGATATGTGCATTATTTCGTAGAAGTCGTTTGCCGCTGCGATGTGCATTATCGTTCCCTGACTTGAAGTGACCACATCGATTTTGGCACCGTGTTCAATCAGGTCCAGAATGATATCTTTATGTTTGTATGCTGCCGCTAAGTGGATCGGATAAAACGATTGGTTGTCCGCCACATTTGGGTTAGCACCGTGTTGCAGCAAAAGTTGTACGATTTCGCGATGGCCGTATGCCGCCGCGCAGTGTAAAGCGCCTGAATTTGGTCCCATGGCACTGGCATCGGCACCTTTGGCGAGCATTTGCTTTACGGTTTCGATATCGCCTGCTTCCGCCGCGATTACAAGTTCTTTGTTAATGTCCATATTTGGTTGTTTTGGTTGAATAGGAACCTTGGACAGTTATGTCGCCCAAGGCTCAAAAAAAGTATGAGATATTTGATTTATTTTGCTATGGTTGCTTTTGCCGCTTCGTACATTAATTTAACGTCGTCTGCGCTGTAATCTGTGAATTGATCCGGAGATTGATCGAAGGTCATTCCTTCCTGGATAATTACGGAAGATGTGCCAGTCGTTACGCCATATGTGAACGCCAGTTTACCTTCCTTGTTTTGTTTCACGAAACCGGTTGGGTCTTCGGTTACAAATTTGTCGAAGCCTGGATTCATTTCTTTATCGCTTGTGATTTCCTTGATCATTCCTACCGATTCTTCTGCATTTCCTTCATGGGTCGAAAAAGTGAGCTTAAACAATTTTCCACCATATACGAAAACTTCGCCTTCTGTTGTGCTTTTAATCACTTTTGCGTCTTTTGGCGCTTTTGTAACAACAGGGATTCCGTAGCTGCTCAAATCAAGAGCAACGAATTCAGCGAATACCAGTGGTTTTTCCGGAGCTGCAGTTGCCGTTTCCTCTGTTACTGCTGCATTTTCGGATTTGTTACCGTTGCAACTGTAAGTAGTGAAGGCAAGCGTCGCGAAGGCTGCCACAAGTAGGAATTTTTTGTTTTTCATATTTATTGATTTTTGTTGGTTTTACTCGTTGTGGATTCGCTTTTTAAAGGGGTGCGAAAATCTTTATGCGAATCATGTGGAACCAGTGTCTATTGTCAATTGAATACGATCAATCTAACTCATAATCACCCGCATTGTTTTCAATAAAATCGAAGATTTCTTGTTCCTCTTTTTCAATTTTTTGTAGTTCTGTATTGAAATAGATCGGAAATTTCTTTCGAAAGTACAATTTAAAATCAATTAAACAAATAGTTGTATATAAAATGATTGTTAAATTTCACAAATACGTGTATTTTTCTTAGTGCTGTAACTGTTTTGTGAATGCCTGATTCTGAATGTAAAACTCTTAAAAAACCAGAAGTACTTTAGCCTTTATTCAATTCTTGATTCCTTAATCGGTCTTTGAATGGTAGCCTTTCCATTAGTGCTACTTTTTCATTTTTTCAAAAGTAAAACCGATATTGTCAATCTGTGTTTCAAAACGAGATCCATCAAATCCATAAATCAGACTTTTATATAGAAAGCGAACGTTTTCTCCGTCTAAATAATGGTGGTGAATATATTCATCTTGTATATTGATAAGGGTATCACGAACGGTAAGTTCTCCTTCCTCTTTTGTATCATAGTCCATAACCTTTGCCAGACAACTAAAACTGAGGAAATTGTCGTCATAGCGACTCACTATAAGATGTATCTTATTGCCAAGCGGCATAAAATTGGTCATATTGTAATTAATCCGTAGTTGTCCGGTTTCTCTGGTGGAAAGCCATTCTCCAAGAAGTTGATTCGGATGGATATCGGATGCCTTGTAAAAACCGCCTTGTTTTAAGGCTGTATATACGACTACGAAAACCAGCTTTAAATCATTTCCTTTTTGAGGATCGTTAAAAATAAGATTGTCTTTTATGAACTCTTGGATCGCGGCTTTGTCATATGGAGCGAATCCTGCTAACGATGCTATCTTTTTTGCGATTTGGGCGCTGGTGAATTCTTTTTCAACAAGAATCTTTTGTAGAATAGTAGCAAAAGCCTCACTATTTTGATCATTTATAAAACGGTCAAGGTCAAATCCGTCATTCTTGATGCCTCCACCTCCGATTTTATAGGTTCCGAAAAATTCCTTTTCCAATTGCGCGCACTCTTCTCTGAATAGCACTCTAAAATCATTTTCAGAAAGTAAGTAGAGCTTCATGAGTCTAATCAATCGGGCGCTTGTAAAATATAATTGTGTTTTAAAAGTAATGTATTCCAAAATTTGCGATTAAATGTTAACGTTGTCAATTTTGTTTTTTAAAGCCATTATCGTTGGGCCTGTCGGATCGAAAACGGCTACTGATTTGAAGATTTCTTGTATGATAATTATATTTTGAACATCTTGTTTTAAAAGGATTTCAAAATGGTCGTTGATAAAATTACAATTCTCAAGAACAATCCCGGATAACTCGCGATATTGGAGTCCTCTTTCCCGTTCGATGGTTAGAATTGCGAGTAATAACGCTATTCGGTTTGGAACGGTTTTCGTAAGGTCATCAATAGCATAGTGATCATAATAAACACCATTATGGGTATACGAAAGATAACCACCCATTATGGCTTCGGTAAACAATTCCAGTTGTGAAGTCGTCCAGTTTTTTAGATCGGCTTCCTGTGCGCTCCATTCCAGAGCCGTAAAACAGTGTTCGAATACGGAAAGAATAGCCGTTGTTCCATGTTCTTCCGACCAATAATCACTATCCTTATGTTCGCCTTCCAATACGATGCGATAGACTGCTAATACCGCCGGATTGTCACTCTGTGTGGTACAGTTTGCCGCGTATTTTTGTCTGAAAAAATCAAAATCGGGTTGTGACATCAGTTCTCATTTTACTGTATTTGATCAATGTATTCAGTATTGGAAAGTTGTAAATCGGTTTCCGATAGATTTAAGGAGATCAAAACGCTATCGATCGGGATTTCGTAATAGGGCGCATCTTCCCATTTTTTAAAAGCGGGCGGATCGTTTTTTACCTGTTGAAAAGCCCGTTCGAGAATACTGTTTAAAGCCGTTGCATCCGAATACTGCTCTTTAAAGGATTCCAATTGCCGCATATAGGTGATCAGATACGAAGTACTGATATCGGTTAAATCAACTCCGTGGATCATATCGGTACATTTTGACCGTTCCGGAAACGAAAGCACCGAAAACAAATCGACACCCCATTCGACGTAATCATTAGGATCATTTTTGGTGATCAAAGCATCTAATTCGGAAATGATATCGGTGATAACATCCAGGTCCAGTTCACTCAGGTACCCGATTTCGGAATAAGATTCCGGCGTAATTCCAAAAGTAATGTCCCGTTTTAAATTGGGATATTTTTTGCCGACTACAATACTTTTGATCGTATTCATTCGCTATGACTTTTTGCGATTACTAATATATAAATATTGTATTGATATTCAGTAGCAATAAAAAAATGTAACATTAAAAAGGAGGGGCGTGAAATTATCGAATCGTTTGGTCGATTTCAGTAACCACACCTTTTTTTACCGATTCTATAACGATGGAAAACGGATCATGGTGATCAATTATCCATTCTCCGTTTTTAAAAATAAAGGAAATATACGGTCCTAAGATGACATTTTGCTGGATAAACAAATTGTCGCCTTCCTGTGGCGTATAGTCAAAATCAAAACAGTTTTCGCAATTGAGATTTAAAGCAATCCATTCGGCATCCAATCCGTTTCCGATGGAATCGCTGGGTGTAATATAACGCCCGAGCATGGCACAGTCCTTATATTCTTCAACAAAACGGAATAACTGCCAGATATAGATCAGCGGAATAGTGTCGTTCTTTTTGTTTTTAACCGGTATAAGTTGATCACCAGATTTTTTATAGACTTCTTTTTCCCGGAATTTTATAGTTCCTGATTCGCAACTGCATAATTTGATTCCTTTTGTAAAGTCGCACATATTTTAGAAAACTATTTAGAATGATAAAAATAGGACATAATTTGAATTTGGAATTCAGATAACGCCCAATCTAAAAGTTCAGATAATCGATTGTATCGGTTAATTCGGACCATCTGGCGGATAGAAACTTAGCATAATTGGTCGCCGAAATCCCATAACTGCCTAAAGAATGGCCATCGTTGACTTCGACGAGAATCGTAGCATTGTTTTCATCTACACCAAAATCCAGGGCATAGGCACGTGGTTGTGATTTAAAATCGGCAATGGCAGCTTTAACAATTTCCAGATCCAGTGTCTTGTTCCAGTCTCCTTTATAATGTCTGATATCCAGTATTTCCTGATACCGAATAAAACAACGGAATTCGGCTTTAAAAGAAATCAGTTCCGAACATAAAACAGAAGTAGGTTTATCGGTATCGAGTAATCCAACAAAGTCAAGTTCGGTTTTAAAAACCTTTCCCGGAAACTTTTTTGTTTCCGTTTCCGGCTTTATAAAAACGGGAAACCGCTTTTCCTGTAAAACATCTTCTAAAGTAGATTTCCAAATGGTCCTTTTCAGATAGTGTTGAAGCTCGACAGGATAATCGATTTCTGTTGTTTTTCTAGGTATGTTGATCATTTCCAGACGTTTTCGAACATTTCCGATTCCACCCACAAGAATGTGTTCCGGGTTCGTATCTTCGATATGGTTGACATCATGGAATTTTTCAATTTCAAAGCCAAAATGTTTAAAGCCTTCGTAAGCAATAAACGCATTTACATTGTAAAATTCACCATCGTTATGGGTTTGTATAAAGGCTTTCATGGTGCTGAATTTCTGGAATTATAGTGTTATTTTTTCGATGTTGCGTTTGAAGTTTTAGTTTTTCCGGCATTTTACAAAAAAGAATGGGAAATTTTCCTGAACGGTTATGATATCGAATAAACCGAATGAATCAAACTCCCGGTGAACCGATTCCAGATCATAGAAAAACATATTCACACCGTCGATTATTTCATAGCGATCTGGTCCGAGGTGTTTTCCGGTTCCATAGGTAGCGGCTTCTTTGGTGATCATCGTAAAAATCATATAACCGCCTTCTTGCAATTGATCATAACAATCGCGGATTAGTTTTTTTCGTTCTTCCGTATCCAGAAGATGGATCAATGCATAGCAAAATATCCCGTCGTACTTTTGATTATCAAACGGCATATCGGTTACCGATCCATGAAAAATTTTTATAGCATCACCGTAGTGCTTTTGAGCCATTTCGATTGCCGTTTTCGAGATTTCAATTCCGGTTACGGTCATGCCGTTTTCCTTGAAAATCTGAGCATTCCGACCATAACCGATACCGGGAATAAGAATATGCTGTAGCGATTGCTCTGCAAAGAATTCGTTGGCCATAATGGTAGATTGTGCGGGCGTAAAACCCCACATTTCTTTTTTGTCGACAAAACTGGCTTCCCAGAATTCGGGTTTTTCCATAACTAATAATTTTAAGAATGATCCTTTATAATAGACCATATATGGCCATCTTTATTGATCCGGATCGTATTAACATAAGGTGTTTTGAAAAAAGATTCCATTATAATCTGATCTTCCTCATCGGCAAAACAGCACAAAACGGAATGCGCTAGCAAACATTTTTTATAATCATTATAGAAATAGAGCGTATTGTCGCTCGCATTGCTATCCATAACACCATTTAAAAACTGAATACGTTGTTGATAGGAATAGGAATTTTGATCCCATCGTTCAAACTTTTCGAAGAGATCTTCGTTTAGTAAAAAATAATTCCGATCGATAAAAAAAGACTTGCTTTTTACAGCATTATCCAGAAGCTGAACAATATTCCGGGAATACAGAATGCTTCCTTTTTGATTCTCAAAATAGTCAATCCGAATGTCATTTTCCATAGCGGTTTCAAGCAATAACTGTTCACAAAGGGTAACGACTTTTTTAAAAACAGCCATTTTATGGTCACTGATTTCAAAATCTTCCGTAAACGAAAATCGTTGGAATATCCCGTCTTTAGCAGAAAAACCACCGCTGTAATTGTTGATAAAACCCAGAAGGTAAAAAATTTTAAGATTCATAAAATGGGTGGATAGTCAGATTTAGTTCTGGTTATTCTTTTGTGTAATTTCAGTTAAATAGTGCGAATCGTCTTGCATTATGTTAAGAATGCAAGATACTACTTTTGTTATTTTTCTATCGCTTTTACAATATTTAATGATCAATTTATTTCTGTAAAAAAACAAAACAAAATGTTCATTAAACTGGAAAAAAAGACCTCTTTGGGGTCAATCTAAAAAAGAGAGATTAATTTTCTATTACCAACTCCATGCTAACAGTTTAAAAAAACAAATAATTCTTCCTCCATTAATAGTTTTTCAATTTTCGAAGAAACAGTCGAAACCACAAACATTACCGTGTTTTTCAGACACATTTTTAAATGAATTGTTTCAGCTGATTTTTCCGATTCAATACGATCTTCATTTATGGAAAAAAAAATCACGTTATTCTTTATTCTATCCGCCTTACTTACCGGGATTTCGGCCTTATCACAAACACCTCCTGATGGAGTAGCTGTACCGGAAATTAGTACTGTTGTCAACATTAACAAACAAGCTCTAATTGATGAGGGGCAATTAGCAAACGATGAAAGACAATCGGTAAGACCGGATTTTTTCTCCCGACGTACTTCCGAAGTAGGCTTCACCGAAGGGAAACTATCGGTTTCGCTATCCGGAGCCGCAAACTATACGATACCACTTTATTTGCCTCCTGGAATTAATGGCGTTGTACCTAAAATCGGAATCAACTATAATAGTCAGTCCGGTGTTGGAATGCTGGGATATGGGTGGAATCTTACCGGTTTATCCTCAATTGCAAGGATACCTTCTACTAAATTTCATGATGATAAGATTGAAATTATTAATTATAATCTTTCGGATAATTATGCATTAGACGGTCAGCGACTGCTACTAAAAAGTGGTGTGCATGGTAGGGATGGAGCCGTATATGAAACAGAAAATTATTCGAATACCAAGGTCACCCTCGTTGGCGGTATTGAAGGAGCGCCAGATAAAGGCCCGGATTATTTTATTGTGGAATACGCCGATGGTTCCAAAGCCTATTATGGTTATATACACGGGAATACTTCAAATTCCAGATCGCAAACGGATTATTCCATTACCTATTGGGAAAACCCTCAGGGATTGCGAATCAATTATTACTATACCAATTGGATTTCCAATACGACCATCCTGAATAGTATTAAGTACGGATCGACAGGTACGGATACGCCAATAAATGAGGTTGTTTTTATCTATAAAAACAGATTGAAGCCGGAAGAATTTCATATTGCCGGACTTCAGAAAATCAATGACAAAATTATAAGTGAAATTCAGGTTAAAGGAGATGGTGTCGCCCTACGTAATTATGTTTTTGAGCATACCGTAAGCGCTCTTGGACATGAAAAATTGGTCAGTATACAGGAAAAAACAGGAGATAATACAAGAAGTTATCCTAAAATGATTTTTCAATATGTTGATAATTTAACCTCTTTTCCAAAGCAAATAGAATTTGTAAAAACCATTCAAACAACTATTCCTTTCGCCGATATCAAGCGAACCATAACTGGAGATTTTGATGGTGATGGGGAAATGGAAATACTTACAGGAAATGCTGATGTCAGGAATCAATCCATCGGGATTTATAAATTAAATGAGTCGGATAAGGGGATTAATCTGCTTACTCAGGCGACTCCGGTAACGATCAGTACCGTTTTTTCCACCGTAAATTTTCTGGATAGTAATTTTAAAAAGAAGAATAGGCAAGGTTGGTGTACGGTTGAAGGAGGACATGACGCGGTAGTTAAAGTATATTCATACAATAACAGTACTGGTGGCGCCGATTTAGAATACCAGAAAAGCTTTAGATCTATTATTTCGCAATATGGAAATAAAGATATGCATCCGTACTCCGGTTATTTTTCGCTTCCGGGCGATTTTAATGGAGATGGATTAACGGATCTGTTATTTCTTAAAAACAATGGCGACGGAACATTGGCAACCCAGTTTGTGGATTTAGACAGAAGGATAGCGTCTGATTTGACCTATAATTCCGGGACATTGAGAATTGGAAATGTGACAGGTACTTTTGCTAATGGGATGCCGATTGTAAAAGGAAGCTTCCAATTTAAAACAGGAGATTTTGATGGTGATGGTAAAACCGATCTAATTATTTTCAGAGGGGATCCGTATAACGTCATGGATATTTATTCGTTGCGGAACAATGTTTTTGTAAAAATATACAGTTGGACGACCAATATGCCGGGATATCTGGGAAGTCCATCTACCCAGACAGGACATCCGGCAAACGGTATCCGGATGTTCCCGATTACAATAGGTGATTATAATGGTGATGGTAAGAGTGATATATTTTTTCCGGCATTGGGAAAAGTGTTAATGGCGACAGGCGGGATGCAATTTATAGAGGAATTATTGCCCTCCTATGACGGGTCGGAAGCGTATAAAGAGCAATTTTTGGCACTAGATTTTAATAATGACGGAAAAGACGACATCTTAAAACTTTCCCCGGTATTGGTAAAGAAACCAACCAGTATCTCCTATACGATCTGGACCGATAACCAAGGCTCACATCAATGTTGCCCGGTTCAGAACTATTACAACTATTACGGACTTAAAATAGAGCATTATTCCAGAATGGGAAATGCCGGGTCAAGGTGGTCCGGTCAGTCTTTTCAGCGAATGATGAATGGTAGCGGTATTCCGTATGCCGATACGAACAGGTTTGATAGACTGTTGATGACACTTTTAACCCGAAAAAGCAAGACAGACAACGGTAAAACCGAAATCGCAATATTGGGCGGGAATGGTGTTTCGTTTTTCTCCAACAATAGCTTTTTAGATGACGAATATCTGCTTAGAAACATTCATACCAATGGTGTAAACCAATCGATTAGCTATGCCAATTTAAAACCGGGAAACGGCGTATATTTTGCCGGGAACGACATCGAAATATTTCCAAATTATACGATTAATACTGCTGAAAAATTCAAAGTCGTTTCGAAAATACAAAAAAGCGGACTCGCATATCATAAAAGTCAGGAGTACCGTTATCAAGGGGCTGTAGCCCATGCAGAGGGGTTAGGATTCTTTGGGTTCCAGTCGACGTTGAAAACAAATTGGTATGACGATCCGTCCAAAATCATCTCCTATATAACGAAGTTCGATATGAATAAAAGAGGAGCCGTAATTCAGGATTTTTCGGTTCCCGGACTGGTTTCACCTGCTTTAACCTTAACAGCTACTGATTCCTTTATCAGCAAAAGTAATACGCTATATAACAACGAAGACTTCTATGATGAAGAACCGTTATCCTCCAATAAGGTATACAAACTGAGAAAAACAGGGGTTAAAAATTATAAAGGACTAACCGGAATTAACAGTGAAACGACAACGGTTTATAATGCCACCGGTAGTCCCACTAAGATAACCACCAAGGTGAAAAACGGAGCCACTCTCGAACGGGCTACAGTGGAAGATTATACGTACGACCCGCTAACAACCAGTCCTTATATGGTAGACCGGCCAAGGAGTAAAAGTACTACCACGACCCTTGCAGATAATGATGAGGTGCGCAGTGAAGAGCAGTATTTTTATGAAAAGAACCTGTTAAAACAGCTAAGACGAAAAGGACATAATACCGGATATATTACCGAAGATAACGAATACGACAGCTATGGTAATCTAACCCAAAAAACAATGTCGGCTATAGGAATGGCGCCAAGAGTTAGCAAATGGGAATATGACACACCGACACATCGTTTTGTAAGCAAGAAAACGGATGT
>NZ_JASLCE010000042.1 GCF_030146175.1 Flavobacterium sp.
CAGAATTTCCCGGATCCGTCTATTGCTTCGATTACAAATTCGACAAAATTCTTTATTCAGATTCCGAACAATAAAATTATCGACGGTGTAGATTTACAACACTACAACCCAAGTAGCCAACGACCAAAAATGCTACAATCACAAATCGATGCTTCATTTATCAACTGTGATGCAGCTTATAATTCGCAAGCCGTTTACCGTAAAGTAAAATCGATTGTAAACGGACGTAAAATCTTAGAAGACACCAACAACTCTGCTAACGATTTCGTGAAATTTAAAGCAAATCCAAGAGGTTTTGCGAACTAATCGGCTCCAACCGATTCCATTTATCAACGTTTCTTATTTTTTAAGAACAAGCTTTACAATATGACTTCAAAAAAAGTAATATTATATTTTATTCTGTTAGTGAGTTGTGCCGTTCAGGCGCAGCTCACTGATAGTTTATCGGTACCTCAAAATGTATTCTACAACGACATCCGTCAGCAATTCTGGAAAAACCCGTTGTTTTATACTACACAACATTTGAATGACTTTACGTTGACACAAATCGAATTCAGCCAGAAAAACCTGAATTTAAAACGTGTTCAGACGGCCGACAAAACAACGCAGTACCGTTTCTCTACTCAGGGAATATATAATGTAAAACCCCGACTACGTTTATTTGGTGGTTTTACATTCGATAAATCGTCTGAAAAAGGACTGGGTTATAACTTTTCGTCCCAACGAACGGAAAATCAAAACGTATTGTCGCCCAATTATTTCTTTGCGCCCCGAAAAGGAAACTGGGACAACCAGGAATACAACCTTGACGGTGGTTTTGCCTACCAGTTTGATAACAACATCCTGTTGGGCGGAAAAGCATTTTATAAAAACGGTAAAAACTACCGTACCAACGATCCGCGACCGGAAATAGAACTGAGCAATTACGGTGGTGAGATTCAAACCGGATATAACTTCCGCAACCACAGCCTGATCGTATTTGCCGGAATGTCCAAAAAAACGGAAACCGACAACATTACGTATGTAAACGATGCCGCAAATGCACCGGCTTATCCGGAAACCTTTACCCGTTTTTCATCCGGTTATGGGCGTATTATTTTTAACTCGTCATACAACCGTTATATCTTTAATACGATCGATAAAAACTTTGGTTTTGGCTATCAATACCAAAACAACCGAAACAGTTGGAATGCTTCGTATCGCTATAACAAATCGATGGAAAGCTTTTACGGCAAAAACGTACGCGGTTATGTGTATATTGACGACGAATTAAAGCAGTTTATGTACCGTGTGATTTCGCATACCACCGACCTGAATTATTTTTACGACGGCGTGGATAAAGACTATAAACTTCGTTTTAGCTACGAAAAACAAAAAGGAGACAACTTTTCCGTACGCGAAAATGGTCAGAACTACCGTATGAATCTGGATATTTTCAGCTTTAACAGCGGTGTGATCAAAAAAGATAAAAACCGTGTGGTTTACAGCTTTGAATTCGGAGCCAATTATATGCGCCATAAATATGTCGATTTATTAGGAAGTACCGACAAACGATTGAATACACTGGAACTTTCGGCTGCTTTTAACAAAGACCTCTTGTCGAAAGAGAAAAACACACTGAATCTGGCCTTAGGCGTACAGCACTATCAGGCGTTGGATGAAAGCCTGCTTTTTATTCCGATTTCCACTTCGAACCTGTCGTTTGCCAATAATGTGATCCAACCGGATCAGGCGTATGATGCTACTTCAAAATTACGTTCCAATATTATGCTGCAATACCAATACAGCCTTTCAAAAACTAAAAAGTTACGTATTTTTGCAAACTATAATACCCTTGTTGCGATAGGTGATCAATATAAAACTTATACAACGGATTACAATACCACAGCGAGTACCTATTTTAACGGTGGTATCTCGATAATTTATTAAGTATGAAAAAGATTATTGGATTTACAGTCCTTAGTTTTTTATTCGTCGGACTGGTTTCGCTAAAAAACCATAAAGATGATGAAAAGTATTATTCCGTAGCGGATCTGAAAAAAATATACAGCGGCGGCGATGTGAGCAAATGGCCCAAGCCAACTCTCGATAGCAGCGTTGTAGATTTTCAGGATTTAGGTGTATTGCCTAAAGTAACATTTCCGGCCGAAAATCCGTATACCGAAGCGAAAAGAGACCTTGGGAAAACACTATTTTTTGATCCGAGATTGTCCAAATCCGGACAGATTTCGTGTGCGTCCTGTCATGATCCCGAATTGGGATGGGGCGATGGAAAACGAGTATCCCACGGACACGACCGTACGCCGGGAACCCGAAACTCCAAACCGATCATTAACGTAGCCTACTCCAATATCTTTTTTTGGGACGGACGTGCTGCCAGTCTGGAAGATCAGGCGCGTTTCCCAATTGTAGATACCAAGGAAATGAACAACCACATGGATATTGCGGTTAAAACGATCAAAAAAATCAAAGGCTATCAACCGCTTTTTGAAAAGGCTTTTGGTGATGGAAAAGTAACCGAAGAGAAAATTTTTAAAGCTATTGCCACTTTCGAACGCACCGTTGTGAGTCGTAAAAGTCGTTTTGATAAATTTATCGAAGGCGATTCCACGCAATTATCCGATAAGGAAGTTGCCGGTTTACACCTGTTCCGTACCAAAGCCCGATGCATTAACTGTCATAATTCGGCTTTGTTTTCAGACAATCAGTTTCACAATGCCGGTTTAACGTACTACGGTCGTAAATATGAGGATTTAGGACGTTATAACATTACCAAAAATGCCGATGATGTGGGTAAATTCCGAACACCTTCCCTACGTGAAGTTGGAAGAACCGGACCGTATATGCACAATGGTCTTTTCCCGGAACTACGCGGTGTTTTAAACCTGTATAATGCCGGTATGCCCAATGTAAAACCAAAAGGCGAACAAGTAAACGATAAACTATTTCCAAAAACCTCTCCTTTACTAAAAAAACTGGAGCTGGATAAAGAAGAACTCGATGCTTTGGAAGCGTTTCTTCAGAGTATCACTTCTGTGATCTACCGGGAACCCGCACCGGAAAAATTGCCGGGATAAAAAAAAGGAGCATTATTAAATGCTCCTTTTTTTGTGTTTTATTTTACGAGGTAAATTCCGTCTTCTTTAATTTCGATCAGCTTTTGTTTGTACAAAACACCAATGGCTTTTTTAAAGGTCTTTTTACTCATTTTAAGCACGGTTTTAATATCTTCCGGGTGACTATCGTCATTGAGTCGTAAAAAACCTCTGCTGGCTTTTAATTCATCTAAAATATACTGGGAACTCGGCTCTAGTTTTTCAAAGCCTAATTTGGTCGCCGAAACGTCAATTTTACCATCGGGACGGATGTTTTTGATATAGCCGATAATGCGATCACCCGTTCTTAGATCGTCGTATACTTCGTTTTTATATAATAAACCTTTGTATTTTTCATTGATAATCACATTGATTCCCACTTCGGTAATATGAGAAATGATCAAATCGACTTCCTCACCTTTCTCCAGGGTGATCTCTTTGTTATCCAAAAACTGGTTCGTTTTACTGGAAGCTACCAGACGACCGGTTTTCTCGTCAATATACATATAAACCAGATACCGTTTTCCCTGTTCCATTGGACGCGCCTGTTCTTTAAACGGAACAAACAGGTCTTTTTCCATACCCCAATTCATAAAGGCACCGAATTTGTTGGTATAGTTCACACGTAAAAGGGCGAATTCGTTTAAAAAGATATACGGTTCCAAAGTAGTTGCGACAGGACGTTCTTCGTGATCCAGATAGACAAAAACAGCTATCTCATCACCTATTTCATACTGTTCCGGGACATATTTATTGGGTAAAAGTATATCCGCGTTACCGTCTGTAAGGAATAAGCCTACTTTCGTTTCTCTATCGATTTTTAAGGTGTTGTATTTTCCGATCTCAATCATGGTATTCTGTGCGATTATAAGGCACAAAGGTAAACATTGCTTTATTTATTCCACCAGCAATCTGAAAATATTATTTACTAAAAGCAAAAAGACTCCGAATTGGTTTCGGAGTCTTTTTGTTTATTGTGATTTATCTTATTTTATAAATTCGATTTTTTGCACTTCTTCAGCATTTACACTGTCGAAAAAGCCTTGTTCGTTCATCCATTCGTCACTAAAGATTTTGCTCATATAGCGGGAACCGTGATCCGGGAAAATAATCACCACATTACTGTCTTTGGTGAATTCGTTTTCTTCGGCAAATTGTTTTACCGCCTGCATCGCTGCTCCGGACGTATAACCTACAAACAAACCTTCTTTTTTTGCAATCTCTCTGGCCGTATGAGCGCTTTCTTCATCATTTACTTTGGTGAATTTGTCGATAGCATCAAAATCGGTTGCCGTTGGAATCAGGTTTTTACCCAAACCTTCGATACGGTACGGATAGATTTCTTCGCTGTCGAACTCTTTGGTTTCGTGGTATTTTTTTAATACCGATCCGAAAGCATCCACACCAAGTACTTTGATAGCCGGGTTTTTCTCTTTTAAGAAACGAGCCGTTCCGGAAATCGTTCCACCAGTACCGGAACAAGCAACCAAATGGGTTATTTTTCCGTTGGTTTGTTCCCATATTTCAGGGCCGGTTGTGTTATAATGTGCATCAACATTCAGATCGTTAAAATACTGGTTGATGTAAACCGATCCTTTCGTTTCTTCGTGTAAACGTTTGGCCACGTTATAATACGAACGGGGATCATCTGCAGATACGTGTGCCGGACATACATATACTTTAGCGCCCATCGCCCGTAACATATCAATTTTATCTTTGGAAGATTTTGAGCTAACTGCCAAAACGCAGTCATAACCTTTAATAATACTCACCATCGCCAGACTGAAACCCGTGTTACCGGAAGTCGTTTCTATAATTGTGTCGCCAGGTTTTAGAATTCCTCTTTTCTCTGCTTCTTCAATTATATATACGGCAATTCTGTCTTTTGTGGAATGACCCGGGTTGAAAGCTTCTACTTTAGCATAAAAATTACCTTCTAATCCTTCTGTAATTTTATTGAGCTTAATTAGGGGAGTATTACCTATTAATTCCAATACATTATTATAGGCTTTTATGTCTTCTTTCATAAAATATAAATTAGTCGAGCGATATTACTTACAGTAATTAAGTAACCTCAGAACTCTGCAAATTTAACAAAAAAAATTTATCTACTTTTTAATTCCTTCTAAATCTAACAAAAAAGTATACTCTTTAGCTACTTCTTTAAGCGATTCGAAACGTCCGGAAGCACCGCCATGGCCTGCATCCATATTGGTATCCATATATAACTGACTATCTCCCACTTTCATAACGCGCAGTTTGGCAACCCATTTGGCCGGTTCCCAATATTGTACCTGCGAATCGTGAAGTCCGGTAGTTACCAGTAAATTCGGGTATTTTTGTTTTTTAACATTGTCATATGGCGAATACGATAGCATATAGTCGTAATACGTTTTGTCGTTCGGGTTCCCCCATTCGTCATATTCTCCGGTTGTTAACGGAATCGAATCGTCCAGCATGGTTGTGATTACGTCTACGAAAGGTACCTGTGCAATCACACCGTTGTATAGATCCGGTGCCATATTGATAATCGCTCCCATTAGTAATCCGCCGGCCGATCCGCCTTCGGCATATAAATGCTTCGCGGAGGTGTATTTCTCGGCAATTACAAATTTGGAACAGTCAATAAAATCGGTAAATGTATTTTTCTTTTTAAGTAATTTTCCATTTTCATACCACTCGCGTCCAAGGTCTTCTCCTCCGCGGATATGCGCAATAGCGTAGATAAACCCTCGATCCAGTAAACTCAAACGTATCGATGAGAAATAAGGATCCATTGAGGCGCCATACGATCCGTAGGCGTAAAGCAAGAACGGGTTATTACCGTCTTTCTGGATACCTTTGCGGTATACAACCGAAATCGGCACTTTGGTTCCGTCCTGCGCAGTGGCCCAAATACGTTCTTCGATATAATTGTTTTTGTCGAATTTCCCACCCAAAACTTCCTGTTCTTTTTTAACTTCCTTCGTTTTGGTTTTCATATTGAAGTCGATAATCGACGACGGTGTGGCCATCGACTGGTAACCGTATCGTAAAATATCGGTATCAAAGTCAACATTGGTAGTAGTATACGCCGTATAGGTTTCGATTTCAAACGGAAGGTAGTATTCCCCTTTTCCGCTCCAAGGCATAATGCGGATTTTATTCAATCCGTTAGAACGCTCGGAAACCACCAGGTAGTTTTTAAAGATTTCAATATCTTCCAGTAAAACATCTTTACGATGGGCGATCAGATCTTTCCAGTTTTCTTTTCCGGTTGCATTTTCCGGCGTTTTCATTAGTTTAAAATTGGTCGCCTTGTCTTTGTTGGTCACCACATAAAAACTATCGCCAAAGTGCGAAATACTGTATTCCAATCCTCGTGTACGTGGCTGGAACACTTTAAATTCGGCATCCGGTGTGTTGGAAGGAAGAATACGGAATTCGGACGTTAGCGTACTCGTCGAACCGATTACGATATATTTTTTTGATTTTTCTTTATATACAAATACCGAAAAAGTATCGTCTTTTTCTTCAAAAACAACCTTATCATTTTTAGGATCCGTTCCTAGTTTGTGTTTGTAAATTTTATCAGAACGAAGCGTAACCAAATCTTTACGGGTATAAAACAGGGTTTTATTATCGCTCGCCCAGGTAGAACCTCCGGTTGTTTTTTCGAGTTTTACCGGTAGAATCTCTCCGGTTTCAAGGTTTTTGATCTGAATGGTATATTCTCTTCTGGAAACGGTATCGATTCCAAAAGCACACCATTTGTTGTCTTCACTGATACTTATTCCGCTTAACTGAAAATATGCATGTCCTTTGGCCATTTCGTTACAGTCGAACAGGATTTCTTCTTTGGCATCCAACGAGCCTTTTTTACGGGCATGAATCGGGTAATCTTTTCCTTTTTCGTAACGGGTGATGTAATAATACCCGTTATACAGATACGGAACCGAACTGTCGTCTTCTTTTATCCGCGATTTCATTTCCTGAAACAAGTCCTCCTGGAACTGTTTCGTATGTGCGGTCATTTGCTGGTAATATTCGTTTTCTTTTTTAAGGTAATCGATAACTTCCGGGTTTTCTCTTTCGTTTAACCAATAGTAATTATCTGTTCGTATATCGCCGTGTTTTTCCAATTGTTTTGGCTTTACGGCTGCCATAGGCGGTGTTAGTGTTTTTACCATATCGGGCTTTTTATTTTGTGCGTTTCCCGTTACAAAAATAAGACAAACGCAACTCAAAATAATTTGATTTTTCATTTAGTTTTGTTTACTAATCAATCTGCAATTTAATAATTTTGCGGTAACATTAATCATTAATTTTATTAACATGTTCGGAGACATTATGGGAATGATGGGGAAACTAAAAGAGACCCAGCAAAAAATTGAAGACACTAAAAAACGTTTGGATACGGTTTTAATTGACGAGCAAAGTAACGACGGGCTTTTAAAGGTTACGTTAACGGCTAACAGAACGATAAAATCCATCCAGATTGACGATTCGTTATTGGACGATAAAGAGCAATTGGAAGACTATCTGCTACTTGTTATTAACAAAGCTATCGCAAAAGCTACGAATGTAAATGAGGTAGAATTGGCCGCAGTGGCTAAAGACGGTATGCCGAATATTCCCGGAATGGACCTTTTTAAATAAGAACCGGATCTTTCTATCATAAAAAATAGGGCTTAAAGCCCTATTTTTTTTATTTTGTCCTATTTGTAAACACTTTCTTTTTTAAAGTGAACCGTCAACAAGTAGTACACTACCGCTCTGTACTTGTTTTTATTTGAACGGCCATATTTTTCTATTACGGCATCAATGGCTTTATCCAGTTCCGGACCGTCTTTTAAACCTAACTTTTTGATCAAAAAATTATTTTTAACGGTATCCAACTCCGATTTCGAAGTACCCGAAACAGTAGAAGAATCTGCATTGTAAATAGAGGGACCGCAACCGATAGTTACTTTTGTCAATAAATCCATATTCGGAGTTACGCCACATTTGTCTTTTAAATCAGCCGCGTACTTTGCAATTAGTTCATCTCTTTTACTCATAATAAATTTGTTTTGTGTTACTTAATTGATTTTTACACTCTTTCAAATTTAACAAAATAAAACCAATATGTATTATTTTTAGCAATTATTTTCTTGCTTATTATGTTAGATTTTTAAAATAATCCAGTAAAATTTTATCATTAATCTCCGTAGGCGTATGGATTTCCAATAGCGCCGGCTGCGTTTTATCGCTAAAGAAAACCGGAAGCGCCTTTTCCAGTTCCGACTGCTCTTTTACCGCCGTATAACGGAATCGGTACATCGCAGCAAGATGTTCGGCCGTGTACTGATGTTCCGTTTCAAAATAGGTATTAAAAACCGGTGTTTCCTGATGTCCGGGAAGAATTCTGAAAATACCGCCACCTCCATTATTGATCAATATTATTTTAAAGTCCTTCGGAATATAGGCATTCCACAAGGCATTACTGTCGTACAGAAAACTGATATCACCCGTAATCAGGATGGTTTCCTTATTTGAGGCTATGGCTGCACCAATCGCAGTCGAAGTACTACCATCAATACCGCTTGTTCCGCGATTACAGAAGACTTCAATCGACGGATCAATTTCGAATAATTGCGCATAACGGATAGCGGAACTATTACTGATTTGCAACTGACTATTTTGCGGTAAATTGGGTAACAGGGTTTGAAATACGGTAAAATCGGAATATGGAATACGGCTGGCATAGGCCTCGTGTTTTTCGGCCCGTAATGCTTTTAATGCCACTATTTTTGGCAAATAATCGCTGGCAACCGATTTGCTTTCCGGTAATAGCGTTCCAAAAAAGGTATTTGGCGTAACTTTAAAGTGTTGTGACAAACAACCAAAGGTATCGTATGCCCGTAAGGTGTCGACATGCCAATGTTCCTGAGGCGGATATTTCCGTAAAAAGGCTTTGACTCTTTTGGATACAACCATTCCGCCTATAGTAACCAGAATATCGGGTTGAAAATCAGCAAAATCGGTATCGGTAAATGGGGTGATAATCGTATCGATATTCCCGATAAAATTCGGATGATGCATATTGGATGTCACCTCTTTCATAACCACAACCGACTCTTCATTGGCCAATTGGTTTATAATTTCCGGTGCTATAGTCTCCGGATCGTTGGTTCCGATAAGAATCAGTTTTTTCGTTGCCTTATTCCATTGTTGGATAAAAGGTTGTACATCCGACAAAACATTTTCCAACGGTTTGGGCTGGGTTACTTTTGGTTCCACCGAAAGGTTTTCGGTTACTTCATATAACGGTTCTTCGAACGGAGCATTAATATGTACCGGACCTTTCTGAATGATGGCCGTATTGATTGCTTCATTGATCATTCGATCATTTTCCGCTGACGCTTCTTCCGTAAGGTTAGCATTATACAAAATATGGTTAGCAAATACATCCCGCTGCCGAATGGTTTGTCCGTCGCCAATATCAATTTTAGACGTTGGTCGATCGGCAGAAATAATAACCATCGGCAACTGACTATAAAAGGCTTCGGCTACTGCCGGATAGTAATTCAACAACGCCGAACCGGAAGTGCAGACCAATGCTACCGGTCTTCCGAGTTGTTGCGCCATACCAACGGCCATAAAGGCGGCACAACGTTCGTCGGCGATACTATAACAATTAAATTCTTTAGAACTGGCAAACCCGATTGTTAAGGGTGCATTTCGGGATCCCGGGGAAATAATGATATCGAGAAGGCCTTTGGCTTTACAAAGTGCAATTATACTTTGCGCCAAAGGTATTTTTGGGTATGACATTTTGTAATACTAGTTTAAATTGAGCGTCCTGAAACGCAATAACAAATTTAAGGTAGTCTGTCGAATTTCCTTCAAAAAAAGTGTGAAACTTTCTATCTTTGAGTACACTTTTTGTAATGCTTTATATATGTCTGTCACCCTACGTCCCGTAACCGAAAACGATATTCCGCACGTATTGGAAATTATCAATTACGAAATCCTGAACGGTGTTTCTATTTACGATTATACGCCACGAACACTGGATGCACAACAGCAAATAATCCGTGAAAAAGAGGCTAAAAACTTCCCGTTTCTGGTAGCGGTTTCCGATGGCGCAATCGCCGGTTTTGCAACCTATGGTGATTTCCGTTTTAAGGAAGGCTATCGCTTTACGGTCGAACATTCGGTTTATCTGCACCATGAACACCAGGGAAAAGGCGTTGGAAAACTACTACTCGAAGCTTTGATCAAAATCGCCCGGGCACAACAAAAGCATACCATGATCGCAGTGATCGATGCCGAAAATGATGGCAGCATCCGGTTTCATCAAAAAATGGGGTTTGAAATCGCCGGAACCCTACGGGAAAGCGGTTATAAATTTGATCGCTGGCTGGATTCGGTATTTCTGCAATTATTTTTATAAAAAAACCTCCGTAAAACGGAGGCTTCTTTACTTTTTATATGTCTTAGCTTTTAATCCAATCGATAACTTCTTTGCTATCCGGTAGTGTTTTCGGGCTAATCACTTTAACCAACTGTCCTTTTTCGTTGATCAGGTATTTCTGGAAATTCCATTCTACCTGACTATCCTGATAACCGTTTTTGGATTTTTCGGTTAAAAAGTGGTACAATGGCGCCATATCATCCCCTTTTACGGATATTTTTTCCATCATTGGGAACGTCACGCCATAGTTTTTTGAGCAGAAAGTTGCGATTTCCTTATTCGATCCCGGTTCCTGTGCTCCGAAATTATTGGCCGGAAAACCTACGATTATAAAGTTTTTGTTTTTATACTCCGTATACAACTTTTGCAATTGCTCGTACTGCGGTGTTAAGCCACATTCGGACGCGGTATTGACTACCATTACCTTTTTTCCTTTTAACTTCGAAAAATCAAAGGTTTTTCCCTCGATATCTTTTACTTTAAACTGGTAAATGTTTTCTGCATTCATAGCGGCTAATTTTTCGGTTGATGCTGATGTTGCTTTATTTTGCGCCTGAATCTGGCCACTGAAAAGTGCCAGTACGGAACAGGCCAATAGTAATTTTTTCATTTTTCTTTTTTATCAAAAGTAAACATTTTATACTTCCACAATTATTAAACATTTCATAATTAATTGTCGTGCCAAATCGATTTTAA
>NZ_JASLCE010000051.1 GCF_030146175.1 Flavobacterium sp.
TTGAAAAAGCAGCCGTGTATCTTGAAAACCTGATGCGCGAAAACAATATTAAACCCTATTTTAAAACTTACCGGGATACGTTGGGTAATTTCCATAAACCGGCTTTTAATATCGTAGGTGTTATCGAAGGAAATGATCCGAAACTTAAAAATGAGTTTGTGATTATCGGTGCGCATTACGATCATATCGGACGGGTATCGACTCCGGTTAATGGCGATGATATTGCCAATGGTGCCAACGACAATGCTTCCGGAACAACGGTAATGTCGGAAGTAGCCAAATATTTTGCAAAAAATAAAACCAACAAAAGAAGCATATTAGTTGCCTTCTTTTCGGCGGAAGAAAAAGGGTTGTTAGGTTCCTATCATTTGGCGAAAAAATTAAAAGAACAGCATTTTAATCTCTACACCATGTTGAATTTTGAAATGCTGGGTGTGCCGATGAAACGGGAATTTTCGTCCTATATAACCGGTTTCGGGAAATCGAATATGTCGGAAAAAATCAATGAATATACCCATAAGAAAACCGTAGGGTTTTTAGAAGTCGAATTGCAATACCGCTTGTTTATGGCGTCGGATAATTATCCGTTTTTCGTAGAATTTAATGTGCCGGCACAAACCGTTTGTACATTCGATTTTGAAAATTATTCCTATTACCATCATCCGTCGGATGAATTTAAGTTAATGGATACGGCACATATGGCGGCTTATGCGAAAGAAATCATCCCGGCAGTAGAGGGAATGACCAATTCGAAACAAAAAGAGATTAAACTAAATTAAAAGCATACAATCGAACAGGATTTTACAATACAATGAAAAACATTATTATAACAGGGACAAGCAGAGGAATCGGATATGAACTGGCATTGGAATTTGCAGCTGCGGGACATCAGGTGTTGGCCTTGTCGCGAAAACAACCACAGGCATTACTCGAAAATGAAAATATCAGCTGTTTAAGCATTGATCTTTCACTGGAGGAAGATCTGGAAAAAGTACAGCAATTTATCGCGACGACCTGGAAAAAAGTGGATATCCTTATCCATAATGCCGGAGCGTTATTGCTAAAGCCATTCGGGGAAATTTCGGCTCAGGAATTCGAAAATATTTATAAAGTAAATGTTTTTGGTGTGGCCAATTTAACCCGTATCTGTATTCCATACCTGCAAAAAGGAAGCCATGTACTAACGATTAGTAGTATGGGAGGAATTCAGGGAAGCATGAAATTTGCAGGACTTGCGGCGTATAGCTCGAGTAAAGGAGCGGTAATTACCCTGTCGGAATTATTGGCCGAAGAATACAAAGAAAAAGGAATCGCTTTTAATGTATTGGCATTAGGCGCCGTTCAGACGGAAATGCTACAGGAAGCATTCCCGGGATATGAAGCACCGCTAAACGCAAAAGAAATGGCCGACTATATTTTTGATTTTGCTTTAAACGGCAATAAATATTTCAACGGAAAAGTACTACAGGTTTCTTCAACCACGCCATAAACGCGTTCAGAGGGATTCACATGAAAGATAAATTAGCACCCTATATACCGGAGCATGCATTGGATGCCGTTTTTGAGCTGATAAAGCTCAATCGCGTACATCTGAAAATCGTTAATGAAAGGGTGACCCGACATGGCGATTACCGGAAACATCCGGATGGCTATCATCAGATTACGGTTAATGCCAGTCTGAATAAATATCGGTTTTTTATGACGCTTATTCATGAAATTGCCCATTTGGTGGCTTTCGAAAAATATGGCCGGAATATTAAGCCGCATGGAGACGAATGGAAAAACACCTTTCAGCGGTTGATGGTACCGTTTTTGCGACCGGAGATTTTCCCCAATCAGTTATTACCGTTGCTGGCTCGGCATTTCAGAAACCCGAAAGCGAGTAGCGATACCGATGCCACATTAGCCCTTGCTTTAAAACAATTTGATCCTGCTAACGATAAAAATTATATATTTGAAATCCCGTATGGAAGTATCTTTCGGATACATAATGGAAGGATTTTTAAAAAAGGGGCACAGCGAATCAAACGATTCGAATGTATGGAATTGAATTCGGGAAAGGTGTACCTGTTTAATCCCAATGCCGAAGTGGAATTGTTACCCGGATAATAAACTAAAGAATTAGCCATATCATTTGGCACAATGCGATGAATAAAAATTATTATGCAATATTAATGGCCGGTGGGGTTGGATCCCGGTTTTGGCCAGTGAGTACAGTCGATTTTCCAAAACAGTTCCACGACATGTTAGGAACCGGGGAAACACTGATCCAGAAAACATTTAGCAGACTCTCTAAGATTGTACCGGAAGAAAATATATTGATTTTAACCAACGAACGCTATAATCAGTTGGTGTTGGAACAATTGCCTCAGGTAAAACAGGAACAGGTAATCCTGGAGCCTGTAATGCGAAATACAGCACCTTGTATTGTATTGGCCTCTTTAAAAATACAACAAAAAAATCCAGATGCATTAGTGGTTGTAGCGCCAAGTGATCATTGGATTGAGGATGAAGATCAATTTATAGCCAATCTTCAAAAATCATTCGAGAACTGTTCTCAAAACAATGTTTTAATGACATTAGGGATTTTACCGACTTTCCCAAATACCGGTTATGGTTATATTGAGTACAATAAGCTGGATAATAACCCGATTAAAAAAGTAGTGCAATTCCGGGAGAAACCGGATTATGCCACAGCTAAAGCGTTTATCCAAAGCCGTAACTTTTTGTGGAATGCCGGTATCTTTATTTGGAGTATACGTTCCATTACCGAAGCTTTCGAAACTTTTCTTCCAGAGATGATGGCCCTTTTTCAAAAAGGAATTAGCGTATATAATACACCTAGGGAACAGGAGTTTATCCACGAAATTTATGGCGATGCCGAAAATATTTCGATTGATTATGCTGTTTTGGAAAAGGCCAAAAATGTATATGTATTGCCGGCAACTTTCGATTGGAACGATTTGGGAACCTGGGGATCGCTACATGAAAAATTGCCAAAAGATGAGCAATTCAATGCTGTTGTAAATGCAACGATGATTCTGGAGAATGCTTCTAATAATATTATCCGGACTGAAGGTAAAAAACTCGTGGTGATTAACGGGTTGAGCGATTTTATTGTCGTAGATAAAAACGATACGCTGTTGATTTATCCGAAAGATAAAGAGCAGGAAATTAAAAAGATTAGTGTACTGCTGGATCAGAAATAAAGAAAAATAAATAGTAAAAATCCCCATTAGCAATGCTTTTGGGGATTTTTTTATGGCTATAGCTGGCGTTCAAACAGGAAGAAGCTATAATAGGATTATCCGTTGTCGTATAGGTTACGGTTTAAATAGCTTTTTAGATTATCAACGGCTGTTTGAATATCAAATGTTAACAGGTTAAGGTCAAAATGTTACCGATAAAGGTAAGTAAGAGCCTGAATGCGATTTGTTTAAAATAACATTGCTAAATTTTGAATAAATAAGCGTTAACTAGTATATCGGATAGGATGCCTGTGTTTTATGAATTTCAAAAATGAAAATCAGGGATTATCCGGAATATTGTGAAACGTTCTTTTTCGTATTGTTCCCTTTTTTGGAGTACTAACTAATAATACTATTTATATGCCACAATTACCAGAACCTGTTATTACCTGGGACAACCTACTTGCCCAGATTTTGAATAATGTTGCTGATCCTGCATTAAGAAATGAGTTGGAAGAATATTGCAATGTTACATTTGCTACACTTAGAAGTCATTTGAATGACTATCATGAGTTACCTGATCCACAACGAATAGGAGAAGAAGGATTTCGACTATTAATAATTTTGAAAAATGATATGTCATTTTTACAGGATTTATCCTTTGAATATGTCAGACAATTGCTTCATAATACGCCGGAGGAAATCATAACATTCTCAAATACGATGCTAAGCACGGATTCTATTATAGTGCGAAATGTTGTTTATGTAGGAACGCTCGACTCGGAATTAGAAGATGTATTCCATTTTGTAAATGTTTCACCATCATTTACAGAATATGATATGGCTAATATAGAGACATGGTTAATTGCACAAAGCAGAAAAGGAACGCCCTCTACGGTCAATTTATGGACCGATAAGAATAATGTGCTTGTCAATGATTTATATGTTGAAATTCATCGAATAGCCATCCGGAGAGTCATGGATCGATGGCGTGCTTTATATCCTGATCGAATCGCTACACTGGAACAATTGAATGCTACTCAAGATCAGATAGTAGCATTAAATGAGGTTTACAGACAAAATCCAACACTTGAGATATTACAACAATTAAGAAATTTGGTAGGTCAGGCTATGCAGCTTCGGGCTACAGCAGCGGCTTTTCTCGAGGAATTTAAAGCGTTGGTTCCTTCTGAAGGAATACCTTTACAGGATACGGCCTATAATTTTATAAAAGACCAACCTCATGAACAATGGGATAACTTTCGGGTTCGGTTTATGAATGACCAGCTCCACGTACCTCAGGATAGAATACAGGCTTATATTCAAAAAATCAATGACCGACAAGAGTTATTGGATAGAATTCAAGATGAGTTTCCGCGAAAATATCCCCATTTCGCCTCAAAGGATGTCGAAGATATCTTGTCTGAAAACCCCGATTTAGAGCGTTACTACAATCGGGAAGTATTAATGCGTATGGATTATCGCGCTGCTCAAAGTGTCCTGACTTTACTGGTGTTAAAATCAGAAGGCGGTAATGTACTGGAAACAGGTTGCTTGCCAAAATATAACAACTCGGTAACCAATATTCTTGAACTTCATACCACAAATTCAGTGCTGTTACCCGGAATGGAGGAAGCAGTAAGAGTTTCTTCCTGTGATAATAAAGAACAGGTGGAAAATGCAATTAAAGAGCGTATAATTGAACGGAAGATACTACAGAAAGAGCATCCTGCCGATGTAAGTTATTTAGATGCATCTTTAGGTGACCAACAAAAAATTAATGCCATATGGGATGCTGTTAAAGAATTGGAACCCGTAGGATTTTTTAAAACAATACAACACAACTATGTTTTTAAAGATTATGTTAAGCGTACCCGGGGTACTGAGCTTATAGAGCAGTATAAACGCTCTCGTGTTATAATTAGTGCAAAAGAGAATTCAGCCGGATTACAGGCTGTTATAGCGTATCTGGTTAAATCGTCTAAGATAGTCGAACAGATTTTACCACATCTCTCTGTTAACATGACACTTCAAAGTCTTAGAACATTTAGAGATGAAGTGTTTAGCGAAGAATTTTATGGCGGTTTGGATACTGATGCCCGAAATTATAAAAATTTTACAATAGAAGCGCAAACACACTATCGACTAAACCGATTCCTAGACTCTGTAGATGTAGATAATGATGTTTTATGTGGTGTTGGATTGATCGACTTTGCCCGTGATAATTTTTTTAAAGCACAATATGGAAACTTTTTTTCTAATCTTGAACTTATAGAGCCTGTAGGCATGTTTCCAACATATGTCTCTTATTTTGTAAACGAACCCGAATTCGCCGATTTATATACGCATTTTGATTATGCTCCTTCTCCTACTATGGATGAAGAACTGGAAAACGTGTATTTCAGAAACTTACAAAGGGTGCTGAAATTTAAAGACTATTTTGAAACGAAAGCGATACGTTTTTATGAATTGGCACACAACTTTCAACCGCGAAATATACAGTTTTTACCGCAAGAGTTATTGTTACCAATAGAAGAGTCGGAAGGTTTGTGCCTGGGCTTATCGGTGATACAGGGGTTGGCAGATGACTTAAATGCTACCGATGTGTTTGCTTCGGATATTGCAGCGCTGTCCGGGTTACAATTAAACAAAATGGATAATGTGCTGTCTGCATCTGATTTAGGACTTTACAATCAGTTTTTAGGGAAATTAAAAGCGCTAAATATAGCTGTAAATAAAGAACTGTTTAAAGTGAAAAAGTCAATATTCAAAGAGACGGCTACTGCTCCTGTAGAAAGATTGTCCGAGGCCATAAACAAACTGACTTTTACAAAAAATGAACGATTTCTATTGGCCACACCTAACCACGGAATGACTTTGAGCCGTAAAGGAGACTGGTATACTTTTTATGATTCTAATATTGGTTATGTTAGTTTTGATAACCTTCAAAAAGCGGGCTCGTTTATTCAGCAACATTTAGATCTGATTAGTGGGCTGGGAGGGTATTATGGATTAGCCAATAATCAAGTATATATTACAAGATACAGTAATTCTGATCTGAGCACTTTTGGAGGATTAAGCTATTTTACCGATATAATAAATCAGGGTGGTATTTCTTTGACATCTGATAAATTAAGAAGTTTAGACCGAAAAAACGGAGTAGTAAAATTTAATGAGACAGGTTTTAGACGAACAGAATTGGTTGAGATGGGAGGGATGTATAATTGGGCACCTCTTGACGAAAATACCCCATTTAGCGATAAGGATTTCTGGGATAAAATGTCTTTTGATGCTCAAAAATTATATCGCTTTATGTACAACAATGAAGTCGATACAGCTACTATTAACAGGTTAAAAATCTTAAAAACGGCTGGAAAATTACCAACGGATAATGGCGTTTTGTTACTGTCTGATCTGACCAATGGAAAAGCGACGGGACATGTCGAGACATTGCATTATAATATATTGCAATCGTCTGAACAAGTGGCTGATATATACGGTCAGTTTTCAGTTAAATTAGACGGTCTGCTGAACAATATGGAAATTAATCCGGAAATGTATAAATTCAAGAGCGGTGCGGTCGAAAAACTCGAAGGTCAGAAATATGGACTAACATTAATAAATAAAGAAACCGGAAAAGAAGTCGCAATTGTAATGGATTGTGCCGATTTGGAAAAAACAATAAGTAATCATGTATATACCCTGGCCGAAGGCGCAGAACCTGCCCTAGTTTTAGGGGGTGCCGGTTTAGGACTGATGGGGCTAATTCGCGGGGCTGTAGCTTTACGGGGCGGATATGGGAGCAGTTACGATATTGCTGCTGTAGCACTGGGCGGAAAACAGTTGGCCGATGCTATGTTGGGTACAATAGCCATGTTTATTATAGGAGATACTCTGGCGCAATCGGGAACAATATTTACTTTTTCTATAGAAGGAACTTTGGCTAATTTATGCGAAAAAACCGCCTTAAAGATAGGGGGAGACATTGGTAAGTTACTAACATCCATTAGTGTATTTTTAAAATTACCTTTGATAGGACTCAATATATGGGGATTGTACGAAGATGTAATCTATTTGAATAAAGCAGGATCCGGCCCAGAACGAGCGGTAGCAATAAGTCAGCTGGTAGTAGATTCTATGGTGGCAGCACTTACACTAGCCTCTTTTGCTGTCCCCGAAGCCGCAATACCTGTACTTATTGTTAGTGCCGTAGGATTAGGCGTCACAGCAATTGTACACAATCTGGCAAATGCTCATGAACGGTATTATCAATTTGTTAAATGGCAGGATATTATGCGTTCCCTTGCCGATCCTGTACCACATAAGTCTCCAGATGGAATCATTGATCTTTCGCGAAATCAAATTTTGGGAGATGTTGTCCTGGTGCTCACGGATGATGATAAAAATCCGTACCGCTTAACCTATACCAAGTCTAATGATACCGCTCTTCACTACGGACATTGGCCAAACGAAACACCGGAACAAGTGAAAAAAAGAGTGGATTACGGATACCCCTCTACAGCACCAATTCCGCCTTTTGCACGCGAAGAATTTTTTGATCCCAATAATCAGCCATTGGCGATTGGTAAAGGGATTATCAATACAGTGGTATTAGGTTTTGGAATTCGTTACAAACTGATGTCTCAGGTGGAATATATCTCAGACTGGTTGGGTTATGACGATAGAAATCAAAGAGCCAGTGGCGGATATTGGGAAACTTTCTGTGAAGAATCGGGTACTAATCCTATTGAACAGGATGGCGCTTCATGTACTGTAACGGGCAACAGCGAAAACAACCTCTTTATGACACCTAATATTGTCGATTGGTCCGATGTCACGAAAGCAACAGAAACCATACAAAAATATGCCGCGTATCAGTTTACGATAACGACCGGACCAGGTAATAATATCGTGGCATTGGGACAAAGCGGAACGTATAAACTCGTTGGAGGTTCTGGAGATAATGTTTTGGATCTGTCGCATATTGAACTGGATATTAAAGTAGATCTCGATATTGTCGGTTATCAGAATATTTATAATGACCATGCAGGCGGAAAATATGAAAATTGTATCAAAGCTTCGATTACTAATTTTAATATCGTAAAGTGTCCGGCCTTTATTAATTATAATGTGTATCGTTTAGCCGCAATAAAAGGTGCTACCAATAAACCGAATGTGTTTTTCCTGGGTAGAAGTACATTTGTACAAGTTGTGGGTAGAGGAGGTGGAAATATGTATATCGTTAGCCAAATAGGAAAACGGGAGCTGCAATATTCACAGCAAATTATTTTACATGTTGAGCCGGTATCTGTAAAAAAAGAAGAACTTACTGTGTCAGTAGAAAGGATTCATTTTGAAGATTATAAACTCTTGGATTTTGACAACTGCAAGTTCACATTAAATAAAACAACAGAATTAGTACCCGTTTTGACACTGGAAGGGTTTCTGTTACAAGAAATCATTATCTATGGATTTGAAGTAAACAATAATGTCATTACAAATATGTTGTTTTCGACCCAGGATGGTTTCTCATTCTATTATGATAACAATCTTAAAAAAGGAGTGGTAACACAAATCGATTTCGATAAATGGAACCTGTTTAATGAGCCTGTATTTAAGGAAACCTTCGATTTTCACTTTTTTAATACAATCTATAAAGAGAAGTTCACAGTAGCCGATGATGTGGTTTGTATTAATACTTCGGGAACAGCTTATATGAAATTAAGTACTAAAAAAGCGGTCCTGTTGGCTAATTTGAAAGCAGAAACAATCACTATTCCAAAGGAATTTATGGATTTTGAATGGACAATATCGACAAGTCATACCACGCATACAATCGATATAAAAAACTATATGTGTAATGCGAATAAACCGCTAATTGTTTTTGACGGACATTTCTTAGCAGTTCAGCAAAATACAATCGATCTGTCGGATTTTGGAAGTGCCTATGATTTAAGAATTAGCAAAAAGCGTAATGCTTTTCTGGTAACATTAACCAGTACTGATCGGGTGAAACAGCTAACCATTTATTTTAAAGATGTTTTTAATCAGGATATGACAGAAACAATAGTCAATACAGATGCTGTATTGCGAAGAGGGCCACATAATGTCCTGAAGGTTACCGATCTGTTGGGACTTTGTAAAGATCTTATCGATGAAGAAATCTTTATACCTTTTGTTGTAATAAAAAAAGCATAAATTATCGTATGATCGTAAAAAAAATCAAGGGCACAATAAGTATTGTGCCCTTGATGATATTAATAGAGATGCCGATTTATTGCTCTCTGTTTTGTGCTTTTCGTACTTTTTTAAACAGGTTTGATGAATATACAAAGTCCACAATGGCCTCGTTATCCGTTTTGAAGATTTCCCTCTTCGTACCTTCCCAGGCAAGGATTCCTTCTTTTAGGAAAATAATTTTTTCCCCGATTTCCATTACCGAGTTCATATCGTGCGTGTTGATCACCGTGGTAATGTTATATTCTTCGGTAATTTCCTGAATCAGGTTGTCGATTACGATTGATGTTTTCGGATCCAGACCGGAGTTGGGCTCGTCACAGAATAAGTATTTTGGGTTGTTTACAATCGCACGGGCAATAGCCACACGCTTTTGCATCCCTCCGGATATTTCGGAAGGTTTCTTTTTATGTGCGTTGATCAATTTTACACGGTCAATTACAAAATCAACACGCTCCTGAATTTCACGCGGGTTTTTATTGGTGAACATTTTTAATGGGAAACCGATGTTTTCCTCTACTGTCATCGAGTCGAATAACGCACTTCCCTGAAATACCATTCCGATTTCGGTACGTAAATCACGTTTTTCGTCGCTGGTAAGGTCGGAGTATATCCGGCCGTCAAACGAAATGGTTCCTTTGTCCGGCGTATGAATGCCCAATAAACTTTTTAATAATACGGTTTTCCCGGAACCACTCTGTCCAATGATCAAATTGGTTTTCCCGGTGTCAAAAACCGTGGAAATCCCTTTTAAAACCTTGGTGTCACCAAATGATTTCTCGATATCTTTTACTTCGATCATGATTATTTGGTTAAAAGTAATTGTGTTAAAATATAATTCGCAAGGATAATCGCCACACTGGTCCATACAAACGACGTCGTACTGGCTTTTCCTACTTCCAATGCGCCTCCTTTCATATAGTATCCGTGGAACGATGGGATCGTTGCTAATAATAAAGCAAAAACGATGGTTTTTAGAAAAGCATAAACCACGTGAAACGGAATAAACTCCACTTGTAAACCAGTCATAAATTCATCACTCGATGCAAATCCACCGTAAACACCGGCAATCCATCCACCTAAAATTCCCAAAAACATACTTAAACCGATAACAAACGGATACAATAGCAATGCGATTACTTTTGGGAATACCAGATAGTTCAGGGAATTGATTCCCATTACTTCTAAAGCGTCGATCTGTTCGGTTACGCGCATCGTTCCGATACTGGACGTAATAAAAGATCCCATTTTACCAGCCATAATAATGGAGATAAAAGTAGGAGCAAATTCCAGAATTACGGATTGACGGGTCGCAAAACCGATCAGGTATTTTGGGATTAACGGGTTGGTTAAGTTTAACGCCGTTTGGATGGCAACTACGCCACCAACGAAAAACGAAATAAACGCCACAATTCCCAGTGATCCGATAATTAAATCGTCTATTTCTTTGAAAATTAGCTGCTTCATCGCCGACCATTTTGTCGGTTTATTGAAGACTTCTTTCAACATCAGGAAGTATTTTCCTATTTGTGACAGATATCTAAGCATAATATTTAATAAATCTTGGCTAAAATACCAATAAGTTACGAGTTTTGGGGTATTGCGACGGAGTTTTTTGGCCTATGTAAGCTTGGCTTTCATTTTTTGGAAACGGTATTTTCGGATAAAACGACCTTGTTCCGGCGTTACCAAATACGGTTTTTTACCCAACCAGGCTTTAAAAAAACCAACCATATAGTCGATAAAAAGAAATGGTTTCTTTTTTAATAGGGCCAGTTTTAAAGAAGCGATAGCTGTAATTGTAAAGCCGTAGCGCAGACTGTAAAATGCAGCGCCTTGTTTGTAGCGTGCCGTTTTGTTGTAATTCGCTCCGGTTGGTTTCAGGTGTTTTACCTGTAAGCTTGCATCGGTTACGACTTTCCAGTTGTAAAACTTGCAAAGCAATTCGTCAACCGTATCCCAACCCATTGCCGGTTTTAATCCGCCAATCTGTTCAAAACAGGCTTTGCGATAGGCTTTAAAAGCACCGCGAATATGGTCTTTATCGGTTAGGTTTTCCAGTATCCAATCGCCGTTTTTTTCGATATAAGCGAAACCGCCGGCCATACCGATTTCGGAATCACTTTGAAAAATGCGGATAATCGTTTCGAAATAATTGGGTGGCAAAATCAGGTCGGCATCCAATTTGACAATAAAATCATAGTTGCCGTCCAATTGTTCGTATCCTTTTTGAAATGCCTGAATAACTTTGCTTCCGGGTAAATGGATCGCATCCGATTTTTTTTCGATGATCGAAATCCAGGGATAACGTACTGCAAAATCGCTCACAATGGCATGGGTATTATCCGTAGAATTATCGTTTACGACCACAACCTGTTGCGGAAGTGCGGTTTGTGCCACCAACGATTCCAGGGTTAACGAAATAAACGCCTCCTCATTATGTGCCGGAATAACGATATAGTACCTCATTATTTTACTTTTTCAGCATACACGATATAATAACGCGGTGTAAAACGGCGTAATAACGGGCGAATTCCGATCTGTTTTACCGGGTTGGTAAATTTTTCGCGATCCAGAATTTTCCAGCCGGTTTTTTCCAATAACCAATCCAGTTGCCAGTCTTCGAATTCATGGTAATGACGATCCCACATATCGGTTTTGCTACGGTAAGCAGGCGAAAACCACAAACGCATCGGAATCGAAATAACCAGTTTGTCCGATTGGATGTTTTGTAAAACCGTAAACGGATTTAACAGATGCTCGAAAATTTCGAAAGCCGTCGTCACCGGATAGTTGCCTTCCGAAAGTGCCGTCTGATCGATATCCAGATCTTCTCCTTTGGTATTGGTTACGGTATAGCCGTTTTCTTTCATAATCTTCGAAAACGGGTTGTCAACACCCAAATCCAGAATAGCTTCCGAAGGGGAAATATGTTTTTGTAAAAAGGCTAGTGTATGTTTAAATCGCTTGTTCGGAAATGTTTTTTCGTACATAGTTATAATCGGTAAACGAAGGCATTTATGTTCATTCCTGCGCCTACGGATGCAAAGATAATAACATCTCCTTTATGAAGTTCCTGATTTTCGATTTTTCCTTTTATCAATAAATCGTATAAAGTCGGAACGGTAGCCACACTCGAATTTCCGAGTTTGTGGATACTCATGGGCATTACACCTTCCGGCGGAGTTTGTTTGTACAGTCGGAAAAAGCGCTGGATAATGGCTTCATCCATTTTTTCATTGGCCTGATGAATCAGTACTTTTTTGACTTCTTCGATTGCAATACCGCTTTTATCCAGACATTCCTTCATGGCTTTCGGAACCTGACTTAAGGCAAATTCGTAAATCTTACGCCCATACATTTTGATATAACGAACATCGGGATCGTGTTCGGCATTAAAAGAATTTCCGAAATATAGAAAATAGGCTTCATCATAGGTAAAAGAAGCGGTTTCGTGTGCGAGTATTCCGCTATCCGTATCGTCGGAAGCTTCTATAATCGTAGCACCGGCACCATCGGAATAAATCATACTGTCGCGATCGTGAATGTCGACAACGCGGGATAGGGTTTCGGCTCCAATTACAAGACATCTTTTAGCCATACCGGCTTTGATATAGGCATTTGCCTGTATCATGCCTTCAATCCAACCCGGACAACCAAACAGGATATCATAGGCTACACATTTCGGATTTTTGATTTTAAGACTGTGTTTTACCCGCGCGGATAAACTGGGAAGAATATCCGTTTGAATAGCACCTTGTTTTACATTGCCGAAGTTGTGGGCAAAGATAATATAATCTAAAGTCTCCGGATCGATCCCGGCATCTTCGATCGCTTTTTGAGCGGCAAAATGAGCAATATCGGAAGTTAATAATTGATCCTCGACATACCGACGCTCTTCGATACCCGTGATTTCTTTAAACTTTTGAGCAACGACATCATTCGCATACGGAAAAGGCGAACCGTCTTCATTTAAAAACTGATGCTGGGCAAAATCGAGATTGGTTACGGTAATATTAGGAATATAACTTCCGGAACCGATTATTTTACTGTTCATAAGGTGAATTTATACTTATACTAAGTTATTGATTTTAAACGCTTATGTGCCGGTAAAAATTTTGTGTAAAATGATTATTATGAAATAGTTATTTAAAGGAGATTAAAATTATTGATAGTAAAATTAATTGTGATTTTTTTGAGAAATCTTTAGCTGCATAATCGTCGCTATGGATAAGGCACGTGTCTTGATTAACTCGGAATTACTGCCTTCGAAGTGTTCGTCAACTGTTTTGTTGAAATATTCCAGCCATATTTGAAAATGCTCCGGGCGTAACGGTTCTTTTTCGTTAAGATCCAGATGGATTTGCATTACGTTTTTTCGGTAGCTTCCCTCGCGAAGAAGCGTTTGTTCCCAAAAATCGGTTAAATGCGGAAGGTGGGCTTCCAGGTCAATTTGAGCAATGTCGGTAAAGATATATCGGATACGATCGTCGGATAAAAGTTTGTTGTAAAACTGTCGCATCAGATGGAGTAAATCGGCTCGGGTGGTAATGTCATTCATATTGTGAAAGTATAAAAAAAGAGCCGCGATAAAGCGGCTCTTCGTATTTATATTGGATTTTAGTGTTCCATATACGCTTCAATTGGCGCGCAAGAACAAACTAAATTACGGTCACCGTAAGCATCGTCAACACGACGTACGGAAGGCCAGAATTTGTTTTCAGCAATATACTCCAACGGATAAGCCGCTTTCTCTCTTGTATAAGGGAAATCCCATCGATCAGCTGTTAACATCGCTAACGTGTGCGGTGCATTTTTCAATACATTGTTTGTATCGTCGGCAGTAGCGTTTTCAATTTCTTTTCGGATTGAAATCATAGCATCACAGAAACGATCCAATTCGCCTAAGTTTTCACTTTCGGTAGGTTCGATCATTAACGTTCCGGCTACCGGGAATGAAACTGTAGGCGCGTGGAAACCGTAGTCCATCAAACGTTTTGCGATATCGGTTACTTCGATTCCGTTTTGTTTGAAAGAACGGCAATCAACAATCATTTCGTGAGCCGCACGTCCGCATTCTCCCGTATATAAAATAGGGTAGTGTTGTTCCAAACGCGCTTTCATATAGTTGGCGTTCAGAATAGCAAACTGTGTTGCTTGTTTTAATCCTTCGGCACCTAACATGGTGATATAGCCGTATGAAATCAAACATACCAAAGCCGATCCGTATGGTGCAGCCGAGATAGCAGAAATCGCCTGATCACCACCGGTAGCAATTACCGGGTTTGTTGGTAAGAAAGGTACCAGGTGTGGCGCTACGCAAATAGGTCCAACTCCAGGTCCTCCTCCTCCGTGAGGAATCGCGAATGTTTTGTGTAGGTTCAGGTGACAAACATCAGCACCGATAGTAGCAGGATTTGTAAGTCCTACCTGAGCGTTCATGTTGGCACCGTCCATATATACCTGACCACCGTTTTCGTGGATCAGTTTGGTGATCTCGATAATGGAACTTTCGTATACACCGTGTGTAGACGGATACGTTACCATTAAACAAGAAAGGTTGTCTTTATGTTGGATTGCTTTCGCTCTTAAATCTTCAACATCGATATTTCCTTCCGGAGTGGTTTTGGTTACGATGATGTCCATTCCAGCCATCGCAGCCGAAGCCGGGTTGGTTCCGTGTGCCGACGATGGAATTAAACACACGTTACGGTGTCCTTCACCTCTGGAAATATGATACGCACGAATTGCCATCAATCCGGCATATTCTCCCTGAGCACCGGAGTTTGGCTGTAAAGAGGTACCTGCAAAACCGGTTACCACGTTTAATTGCTCTTCCAGTTTTTTCAACATGGTTAGGTAACCCGTAGTTTGGTTTACCGGAGCAAACGGGTGGATGCTGTTCCAGTTGGCCATACTTAATGGTAACATTTCGGCAGCCGCATTTAATTTCATTGTACACGATCCTAATGAGATCATCGAATGATTTAACGCAAGGTCTTTACGCTCTAATTTTTTGATATAACGCATTAAAGCCGTTTCCGAATGGTGGCTGTTAAATACGTCGTGTTGTAGGAATGTTGATGTTCTTACCAATTTCTCCTGAATATGAGTCGCCGTGTCTAAAGCGGTTACCGTTACGGTTTCTTTTCCAAGAACTTCAGCAAAAACAGCTACGATCTGGTTGATGTCGTTTAAAGAGGTCGTCTCGTTAAAGGAGATCGAAATCGTATCGTTGTCGCTATAATAGAAGTTTACTTCGTTGTTTTCGGCTACTGCTTTAACTTTAGCTGCATCGGCTTTTACCGTGATGGTGTCGAAGAAAGCCGTATTGATTTGGTTGATTCCCAGTTTTGCCAATGCATTTGCAGTCGTAACCGCCGAAGCGTGTACTTTGTCGGCAATATACTGTAATCCTTTTGGTCCGTGGTAAACGGCATACATACCGGCCATAACCGCTAGTAATACCTGAGCGGTACAAATATTGGAAGTCGCTTTTTCACGTTTGATGTGTTGCTCACGGGTTTGTAACGCCATACGTAACGCACGGTTACCATTAACATCCTGAGAAACCCCAATAATACGTCCCGGCATACTACGTTTGTATTCTTCTTTGGTGGCGAAGAAAGCCGCGTGTGGTCCTCCGAATCCCATTGGAATACCGAATCGTTGCGTGGTTCCCACTACAACATCGGCTCCTAATTCGCCCGGAGCGGTTAATTTTACTAAACTCAGAATATCCGCTGCTACAGCAACTTTGATTTCTTTAGATTTTGCGGTGTGGATAAAACCGGCATAGTCGTAAACCTGACCGTGTTTTCCAGGGTATTGTAAGATTGCTCCGAAGAAATCTTCTGAGAAATCAAACGTTTCGTGGTTACCTACAACCAGTTCGATTCCAATTGGAGTGGAACGGGTTTCCAGTACCGATAAGGTTTGCGGTAAAATTTCTTCCGAAACGAAGAATTTATTAGCATTGTTTTTTTTCTGATCTCTTGTACGTACGTCAAAAAGTAATGCCATCGCTTCTGCAGCAGCAGTACCTTCGTCAAGTAACGAAGCATTGGCAATTTCCATTCCGGTTAATTCGATAACCGTAGTCTGGTAATTTAAAAGTGCTTCCAAACGTCCTTGGGCAATTTCTGCCTGATACGGCGTGTAAGCCGTATACCATCCCGGATTTTCAAAAATGTTACGTTGAATTACCGGTGGAACAATTGCCGGGTGATACCCTAAACCGATATACGATTTGAATACTTTGTTTTGGGCACCCAATTGCTGGATATGTGTTAAATATTCGTATTCTGTTAAAGCCGGATCCAGTTGTAAATCGTTTTTTAAACGAATTCCGTCCGGAAATGTTTCATACAATAATTGATCCATGTCCTTCACCCCAATGGTTTGGAACATGTGTTGAAGGTCGCTCTCTCTTGGACCTAAATGTCGTAAAGCAAATGCGTCTGTTTTCATCAGTTCTTAATGTCCTGTTTATAAACGTTTGATATTCCCATAACAGAGAATAGCATCAAACTGTCGTTAAGTTGTGTTTTAAGCGAACAAAAATAACTATTAATCTCCTAATAAAATTCTTTTTTAACTCCATTTTTTGTTGAATTTTCAACCAAAATTAAATGTTATTAACAGATTGATTATTTTTGTAAGTATGCAACTACTCAAGAAATTACTTGACTTTTATATTAACGGAAGTATTCATGTGGCTATTGCGGTTTTCGCTTTGGTACAGATGACCTTCCATTTTTTTCATATTTCATTTGACTGGGCGATGTCGCTATTTGCCTTTTGTGGGACAATCGTTGGCTATAACTTTGTGAAATACGATGCATTAGCCCGTGCGAAAAAACTCAAAATGAGTCGGCAGTTAAAAGCAATTGTTGTGTTAAGTGTGGTAGCTTTAGCCGGAACATTATATGGTTTCTGGTTTCTCCAACGGCAAACGCAATTGTTGGCGCTGGCTTTTTTGGGACTAACACTGTTGTATACCCTGCCGGTTTTTCCAAAGTTGGGGAATGCCCGGAATTGGGCCGGAGTGAAAATCTATATCGTGGCTTTTTGCTGGGCCGGAATTACATTGTTCCTTCCGATTTTAAACGCCGGACTGGATTTTACGAATGATGTCTTTCTAAAGTTTTTTCAGCGTTTCCTTTTGGTGATCATCCTCATTCTTATTTTCGAAATTATCGATCTGAAAAACGATGATCTTTCGCTGCAAACCGTTCCGCAACGCTTGGGCGTAAAACGAACCAAATGGCTCAATTTATTCCTGTTACTGCCTTTCTACGGATTGGAGTTTTTTAAAAGCGATTTCCAGATCGTACAGTTGTGGATTAACCTTGTATTGGTACTGGTTATTGCGCTTTTTACCCTTTTTTCAAGTCCGAAACGATCCGATTATTATACGTCTTTCTGGGTCGAAAGTATCCCGGTTTTCTGGTGGGGATTGGTGCTGCTTTTTGCATGATATATAAGAAAAAACTTCTGGCTTATTGGTTTTACCTGTTTTGTTTTTAACGGGGAAATACGCTGTTTTTTATGGTCTTGGTACACTAGTTTTGGAATGGAAAATCAAAACATAGTGAGCCGGATGCACTTTAAAACGGGGCGGAAACTGAAAAGCCTATGAGTAAGTGTGCAACCAAATCTTTATCATTATGGAATTAGAAGTAGTATCACAGGGAATGGTCATTAAGACTGTTGGCGGAACCGGCGGATCGGAATTCGCATCGGATTATATTCGGTCTATCGGTATCTATAGCGGAACGGAAGTAGATTCAATTACCATTAACGGAAGCAAGCACGGCGGTGGCGGTGGACGCGATGGCGGGACGCTTATTTTAGGCTCGGATGAATATATCAACAGAATTGCAGTTCGCTCGGGTGCGCGTATTGATAGATTAGTACTATCAACCAATAAAGGACGTACAATTGGTGGCGGCGGTAATGGTGGAAGCGAAACGATTTTGGAAAATATCCGCGTGGTGGCCATTGGAGGAAAATCCGGTGCCCGAGTGGATCAGTTGCGAATCACTTATGTTGAGGATTATTATCCGTCGACATTAGTGGAAAAAAGAGGACAGTTCGTGATCGGTTTTACGCCGCAGGGAACTATACTAAAAGAATATACGGAATCGACTTCTAAAACATCGGATAGTTATGAAAACGTAACGGAAACCATGTTAAGTCAGCAGTATAATGCCAGCGTGGAGGCTGAGTATTACGCGAAGGTGGCTATTTCAACAGAAATCAAATATGTGAATACGCAATTAACAACGATTAAAAAAGAATTATCCACTCAGTTGATCAACCAGCAGTCCAAGGAAGTGACCATCGAAAAAGGGATGGTAGGCGTGTTGTTGGTGAACGGTACTATTTTGAAAGGTTCCGACGGGGTTTACTGGATGTATCCGAATACACTGTTGAGTTATGCGGTTATTGCGGTATCCGATTATCAGAATGTCCTGAATCACTATGATCTTACAGGTGAATTGGCAACACAAATGCCGGAATTGTTGAAATACAAAACAGAGAAAAACGACTATGTGTTTTATGAAAAAGAACCGGTTCGTTAAGTATAATGTCAGTCACGTAAATCGGGAAAACCACGGACAAAGTTCGTGGTTTTTTTGTACCTATTTTGGAAGGCGTTAATTCTCGGCCAGGTATTTTAAAAGTTTGTTCCGATTTAAAATCATATGATACAGGTGTCTCTTAAGAAATAGGAGGTTAAACAATTTTCCGATAATTCCAAACGGTGTACGGTATTCTATTTTGTCGATCATAAGCGTAGTATCGTCCCGGATTTCAAATAGATGTTCGTGCCTGAAAAAAGTAAAATGGCCTTTTGTCATTTCGTCTGTAAAATGATCGGGTGACGCCATTGCTGTAATTTTGCTTTGATGGTTGAGGTAAAAACCAAAATGCTTTCCGCGCCAGGTTACGGTTTCATTCAGATGAATCAATCCGGATGTCTTTCCGGCAATTGCCTGTTCCTTCGTTTGTGAAACGGAGAGTTTATGGATGTCGATATTTCGGGCCAGATCAAAAACAATTTTTGAAGGTGCTTTGATCGGAGTAATGATGGTAAAGGAGGTCATGCGAAAAACAGTTTTAGTTTTAAGAATACTAAACCGGTAAATACGGTGGCGAATAGCAGAAATAAAATATTCATAAAATAACTGCCCATTTTAAAATGCCACTTTTTTGGAATCGTATACATTGGATAATAGGCAATTTGCGTGGCGACTTTTCCGGTCCAGTAAGCAGCAATAAGTGCGGTTAAAGCGAAGGCAAGTCGGGTGTTTTGTTGTAAGTCGTCATAGAGAAAGATGGCGATGAGTCCGAACGAAAAATTCAATCCCTGTATATACCTTCCGTAGGTTTTGGCAATTTCCTGGTTTAAGGGTTGTAGTTTTTTAACATCATTATACCAGTCAAAAACCTGATGACGGATATACGGGTAAATCATCGCGGTGAAAATCTGGCCGATTCCCGCTACGACAATCAGCCAGTTTGGAATTGTAAACATCTTGATTAGGCTTTAAAAATTATTTTTTCTTCTCTTGCGGTTTGGCTGGCTTTTCGTTTTCCTCTAAAAAAGAAATAGAGATTTAGAAAAAGCATCAATCCTAAATAGATCGCAAACCCACCAATTTTATAGCTTAAGGCTTCAATAAGTTCCTGGTAAGTATTGTCGGACAGATTCATGTCGAGTATCATCAGGGCAAAACCCAGGTTGAGCAGGTAAAATCCGGTTTCGAATAGTTTGTTGGTAGCGATGGCAATTTCTTCACGACCTTTAAAAATGTCGAGCATATAGACTTTGCTGTTTCGGAATAGTGTTTTAGAGACATAATAGGTCAGGAAAAGTGCAATGGGTAAATAAATTACATAACCGATAAGTGTTTTGGTCGTTTCCATGAGGGTATGATTTATAGTTACTGAATTAATTTTTGAACATAGTTTTTTAGAAGAAAAAGATTGGTGTAATGCAATGCAGCCAGCAGAAAAAGGATGGTTGCCGCTTTGATTGCGATCACTTCGATGAGCATTGACAGGGTTGTAATGGTTTGCCAGTTGGTAATCGTAATGGCGCAATAGCCAATGTTGAGCAGGTAATATCCGGTAAGCAAAGCTTTGTTGATTTGAAGACAAAGCGCTTTGTGATCCGGGATTAGTGTGGCTACAAATATATTTCCGTTGTCATAACAGATTCTTCCGATTTTAACGATGACCAAGCTCATAAGTCCAAGGAAGAGGAGGTAGGCAATACTGTTATAGTGTATCATTTTAAATAATTTTATAATTATTAAACTTTCAGAAAAAAATGAAACTTTGAATTAAATTTTTTTATTTCATGATTTTGATAACCAGCTTGGTTAACCAATTGTCTTTGTATTCGGTAATCTTGTCCAATACATTGTCGGCTTTTAAAACGAAGTCATGTAGTTTGGTCGTTTGTTCGATAAAATGTTTTGCCTCGGCCGAATTGTTTCCTTCGATAGAGGATACTTCTTTTAAAATTTTTAAAGCGGGTTTGATTTCCCGTTTGCTTCTTTCCTGTGAAATTTTAACCGCCAGTTCGTCCAGGTCTTTTTCGGCTGTAAAGAATTCTTTTCGTTCGCCGGCTTTATATTCTTTATAAACAATACCCCAATCCATCAGTCCTCTTAAATTCATACTGGCATTCCCTCTGGAAATATGAAGTGCTTCCATAATGTCTTCCATTGAAAGCGGCTCGGCCGATACCATTAACAAAGCGTGAATCTGAGCCATCGTTTTGTTGATGCCCCATTGGGAACCTAAGGCGCCCCAGGTTTGTACAAATTTGTTTTTTGCTTCGTTGAATTCCATAGTTCAAATGTATAAATAATTTCTAAAGTTTCAAAAATAATTGAAAGTTTATTTTGAAAAATAACCCGAAATCAATCGGGCTATGTCTTTTATAGTAATCCGGCGCGTTTTAGGAGTGCTTCCGGTTTTGGTTCCTGACCTCTGAATTTTTTGTAAAGCGTCATCGGATGATCGGTTCCGCCTTGCGATAATATGTTGTCTTTGAAGCGTTGTGCGACTTCCGGATTAAAGATTCCCTGTTCCTGAAAATAAGCAAAAGCGTCGGCATCAAGAACCTCGGCCCATTTGTAGCTGTAATATCCGGACGAATAGCCGCCCTGAAAGATATGCGAAAAAGAAGTACTCATCGCATTTTCGGCTACATCGGGGTACAGTTTGGTTGAGGCGAATTGCTCGTTTTCAAAAGTTTTTACATTATGAATTCCGGATGGATCCTGTCCGTGCCATCCCATATCCAGTAATCCGAAACTGATTTGACGCAAGGTGGCCATTCCTTCCAGGAAGCTGGCGCTTTCTTTTATTTTTTCGACGTATTCCATCGGGATGATTTCGCCCGTCTGATAGTGTTTTGCAAACAAAGCCAAGGCTTCCGGTTCGTAACACCAGTTTTCCATTACCTGACTTGGTAATTCTACAAAATCCCAGTAAACACTGGTTCCGGATAAACTCGGATAGGTGGTGTTGGCCAGCATACCGTGTAGGGCGTGCCCAAATTCATGGAATAAAGTAGTTACTTCATTAAAGGTAAGTAACGACGGTTTGGTTGCTGTTGGTTTGGTGAAATTACAAACAATCGATACATGTGGTCGTTCGTTTTCTCCGTTTCGAATTGACTGGTGTTTAAAAGAGGTCATCCAGGCACCATTGCGTTTTCCTTTTCTAGGGAAAAAGTCGGCGTAAAAAATGGCAACAAGATTTCCGTTATTGTCTTTCACTTCAAAAGTTTGTACTTCTTCGTGGTATTTATCGATGTCAAAAATTTCGGTAAACGTAATGCCGAATAGTTTTTGCGCTACGGTAAAGGCGCCGTTCAGTACGTTTTCTAATTTAAAATACGGCTTTAAGGTTTCGTCGTCGAGGTTAAAAAGCTCCTGTTTTAATTTTTCGGAATAATAAGCACCGTCCCATTTTTCCAAATGATCAATTGGATCCAGTTTTTTGGCAAAATTGGTTAATTGTGCAAATTCCCTTTCGGCTGCCGGTTTGGCTTTCGATTGTAAGTCATCCAGGAAAGCGGTTACTTTTTCAGGACTTTGCGCCATACGCTCTTCCAATACAAAATGTGCATGAGTGGCGTATCCTAAAAGATTGGCTCTTTCGTGGCGTAAGTTTGCAATTTTAATTACGATTTCCTGATTGTCAAAAGCATTATTCTGGAATCCTTTACGGCCAAATGCAATGCTGATGGCTTTACGCAGTTCGCGATTGTGCGCGTAGGTTACAAACGGTAAATAACTCGGATGATCCAATGTGAAAATCCAACCGTCTTTATCCTGACTTTTTGCGATGGCATGTGCCGCTTCAATAGCGCCTTCCGGTAAACCGTCAAGGTCTTTTTCGTCGGTTAGGTGCAATTGGTAATCGTTTGTTTCGGCCAAAACATTTTCACCGAATGTTAGCGAAAGTTTCGCCAGTTCCGCGTCGATTTCGCGCAAACGGGCTTTTTTGTCTTCTGCCAATAAGGCTCCGTTTCGGGAAAAACCTTTATATTTTTTAGTTAACAGCGTATGCTGCTCGGTAGTAAGATTAAGTTGATCAATTTGTTCGTATACGGTTTTAACGCGTTGGAATAAATCGGCATTTAAAATAATGTCGTTTCCAAATGCGGTTAAAACTGGCGATACGTCCTGTGCGATTTTCTGCATTTCATCACTGGTTTCTGCCGAATTCAAATTGAAGAAAATGGAGGATAGTCGTTCCAAAGCATCACCGGAATATTCCAGTGCTTCAATTGTATTAGCAAAAGTTGGTGCTTCCGGATTGTGAATTATAGCGTCGATTTCGGCACGTGCGGCAGCGATTGTTGCGGTGAATGCCGGAGCGTAGTCCTCAATTTTTATTTGCGAAAACGGCGCAGTGTTATATTTAGTAGTAAATCGTTCGGTTAAAATACTCATATATAGTAATATTAGCTTTAAATAAGGGTACACGTCTGTGAAAGACAAGGTACAAATTAGCTTTTTCTAATCCAAATCCGGTTGACGAAAGCGGGAAATTTATTTTAGTTCTTCGGAAGCTTTTAAAACGGCTTGTTTTAGGCTTTCTTTATAAGCGGTGATTTTGTCCAGAACAACACTGTCGTGACTTCCGATGATCTGCGCTGCAAGGATACCTGCATTTTTGGCACCGTTTAGCGCAACTGTGGCCACCGGTACGCCGCCAGGCATCTGAAGGATCGAAAGAACACTGTCCCATCCGTCTATCGAATTGCTGGATTTTACCGGAACACCAATTACGGGAAGTGGCGACATCGAAGCGACCATTCCGGGTAAATGAGCCGCTCCGCCAGCTCCGGCTATAATAACATTGATACCGCGTTTGTGGGCATTCGTACTGAAATCAAACAGTTTTTCCGGAGTACGGTGTGCCGATACAATGTCGACTTCTGTAGTGATTCCGAATTCTTTTAATATAGTGATGGCGTCCTGCATTACCGGCATATCCGAAATGCTACCCATAATAATGGCTACTTTGCTCATAGTGGTTTGTTTTAATTAGGAATGACTAATTACTTTGATGGTGTTTTTGACTACCTCTGCGGTTTTACGGGCTTCGTCTATATTTTCGTTCACAATGGTTACGTGCCCCATTTTACGGAAAGGACGTGTTTCTCTTTTTCCGTATATATGAGGTGTTACACCATCGATAGCTAATATCTTGTCGATGTTTTGATAGATAACCGGGCCGGAATACCCTTCTTCGCCAACTAAGTTTACCATAATACCGGCAACTTTGCTATCGGTATTGCCTAAAGGTAAGTTGAGGATAGCACGGATGTGTTGTTCGAATTGCGAAGTATAACTGGCTTCGATGGAGTAATGTCCGGAATTATGAGGTCTGGGTGCTACTTCGTTTACCAGAATAGCATCGTCTTCGGTTTGGAACATTTCGACCGCTAATAAACCTACATGATTGAATTTTTCGGAAACCTGTAACGCGATAGCACGTGCTTTCTGTGCAACCGTTTCGTCTATACGAGCTGGACAGATTACATATTCAACCTGATTGGCTTCCGGGTGAAATTCCATTTCGACTACCGGATAGGTTTTGATCGATCCGGATGGTGTACGACTTACGATTACGGCCAGTTCGTTTTTAAACGGAACCATTTGTTCGGCGATGCATTCGGTATCGGGTAACGAAGTAAGGTCGGTAGCAGTGCGGATAATTTTTACACCGTTGCCATCATAACCAAACTGCGCACTTTTCCATACAAAGGGTACATTGGTTTCATTGTTTTCGACCGATTGGATCAAACTGTTTTTATCGGTAAACCTACGATAAGGTGCAGTAGGAATTTTGTTTTCGGAATAAAAATCTTTTTGTCGGCCTTTATTTTGGATCAGCCGCAGGGTTTTGGGTGATGGATAAACAGCCAGGCCTTCCTGTTCAAGCTGGTCTAAAGCGTCAAGATTGACATTTTCGATTTCGATAGTCAAAAGGTCTACTTTTTTACCGAAACGGTATACGGTTTCGAAATCCATCAGGTCACCCTGAAAAAAACGCGTCGCTCCATATTGAGACGGTGCTTCGGCACTTGGGTCAAGGATATAGGTCTGGATGTCGAACTTACGGGTTTCGGTAAGTAGCATTTTACCTAACTGTCCGCCACCAAGTATCCCCAATTTAAAATCAGAAGAAAAATAATTCATTGTGTTGTTGTTTGTGCAAAGATACTTATCATAATAGAAAACACAATCGTATTACTTTATATTTTGCGGTTTTTCAATGAGGTAGAATTGAAAATAACATATTGTATATTTTATAACTTTGATAACAGAAACGGTTATAAATATATATTTTGATTGTTAATTAAATATAATTAATGTAAATTGTGTACTTGTTTAACCGAAAAAAAATAAAATTATGGTAAAAAGACTACTCATGTTGTTAGCTTTTGTTCCGTTTATAAGTCACGGGCAATTTTTACAGAATTTTGACGGAGGAACGACTATTCCTACCGGATGGACCGTTGTTAACGGTGGTGATACCGGAACCTGGGTAATTGTTAATTTTACCGGAGCAACCGGTATTAGTGCGCATAGTGGAACCAATGCAGCCGGTATCGGTTTTGGATCAACTGCTCACGATGATTATTTGGTCACTCCAGCTGTAACGGTTACGGCGGGTGTGTCGGATTTCTTAACTTTCTGGGGAAGAAGCCGTGACCCGTTATATCCGGAAACAATCAGTGTGAAGGTTTCAACTACAGGAACTGCTGCTGCAAACTTTACCGCTACGTTGGATGCGAATGTGGCTCCTGCGAGTGGTGCTAATTTTTTTAAATATCAGTACGACCTGTCGGCTTATGTAGGGCAAACGATTTACATTGGGTTTCATTCTACGACAACCGATATGTTCTATTTTGATATTGATGACGTAGAAGTAACGGCTTTACCAAGCTGTATACCGCCTACAAATCCTATGGTTGGTGCTATAACTGCTGCCACTGCTGCTCTGTCATGGACGCCGGGGGCGGGAACAACTAATTTTGAAGTACAGTATGGTGCGCCTGGCTTTACTGCCGGCTCCGGTACAGCTGCACCGCCGGTTACAGGAGCTACAGCTACGACTTTATCGGGATTAACTGCGAATACCGCTTATGAATATTATGTTCGTGCCAATTGCGGAAGTGGTAATTTTAGTACTTGGATAGGTCCGAGAGCCTTTAGAACAAGTTGTGCGTCGGTAACAACGTTTCCTTTTACCGAAAGTTTTGATGCGACTACTATCCCATCGTGTTGGAGTAATCAAACGGTTTCCGGAACAGCAAACTGGGCGTATGTAACCGCTAATGGTAATAGTTCGATTGCACCGAGAACAGGGGCAAGAATGGCAGAGTTTAGAACGACTACAACCGGAAATAAAACAAAATTAGTTTCGCCTCCGTTAGACTTAACAGCGGTATCTAGTCCGCAATTGAGTTTCTATTATGCTAACGTAAACTGGTTTGGTGATATCGATGAGTTGCGTATTTTCTATAAGACAAGTGAAAGTGGTGCCTGGACTCAAATCGGAGCGGATTATATAACAGAACATACCGCCTGGACTCAGGTGACTTTACCGTTGCCAAATCCATCGGCTACTTATTATATCGCTTTCGAAGGTACTTCAAACTGGGCGAGAGGTCTTAATCTTGATGATGTAACGGTGAGCAGTGCTTTATCGGCTTCGACATTTGATAAAGCTAATTTCAGAGCCTATCCGAACCCGGTTAAAAATATGCTGAATCTGGCCTATAATGAAACTATTTCGGCAGTTGAAATCTACAATTTGTTAGGACAAAAAGTATTGTCACAAAATATAAACCTTTCCGAGGCTCAGGTAGATATGAGTAATTTATCTGCTGGGAACTACCTTGTTAAAGTATTTGCCGGTGATGTGGTAAAAACAATTAAGATTATCAAAGAATAATTCTTGATAATTAATCCTGGGAAACGACTCTTTTTATAAGGGTCGTTTTTTTTTGTTTAAAGACTATATCTTTTTAAGGATTTTTCGCGCGACACTTTGATAGGCCGGCGAATGATCGGGAAAACCTTGTTGTAATAGCTGTTTTAATTCCGGATAAATCCAGGGATTTTCTTTGCCTAATAAGTATAGGGCCTGAATGGCGTAGGCTTTTGAAGCGACTTTGGTGTCGTTGATCAACCAGTCAAAACAGGTTTCGGTAATGGTTTCAATGTTTTTATCGGAAAGGAGTTTTGTTTTACGATTGTTATAGTCGACAAGGAAAAGCGCAATTTTGGATATCGAACGCAGAGCGCTTTCATTGCGAAATTGTGGTAATGTCGCGCAGAAAATATCGTTCTTTGGGAAAATCAGATCGAGTTGTCGTTCGAGTACCAACTCCATGATCCAACAGGCTTTATGGTGATTTTTGTCGGTTATCGTGATCGCAGCCGTAAACAGATCGTTAAATAATGAAGGGTTGTTAAAGATATAGGCGGCGTTTTCTTCCCGACTGGCACGATGGGCGGTACTGTTTATAATTTTGGTATATAAAATTTCGTTCATTTTTTTCCTGAAATCTTCATCGAAAGTACAAAATAATTCAAAAATTTATAATTCTTAATTGTTAATTATCAATTGTCCAACGGCAATTAGTATCTTTGCCAATTATTCTAAAGGTTACAATGGAAATACAACTTCACGACAAACAATTTGTCCCGTTTCTTTCGGCAAAAGAAATCGATGCCGCTATTGCGAAAATGGCCGATGCCGTTGCAAAAGATATGAATGGTGAAATACCGGTTTTTGTAGGTGTACTTAACGGAGCCTTTATGGTGGTGTCCGATTTTATGAAGCACTATAAACACGATTGTGAATTGAGCTTTGTGAAAATGGCTTCTTACGACGGAATGCAAACCACACACGAGGTAAAACAACTTATCGGTTTAAATCAGGATATTACCGGAAGATCGGTAGTGATCATTGAAGATATCGTAGATACCGGAAATACCATAGTGGAATTACAGAAAATGTTTGCAGATAAAGGTGTGAAGCAATTGAAATTTGCGACGCTTTTCCTAAAGCCGGAAGCCTATGATAAGGATATCACAATCGATTATGTCGGATTGGAAATTCCAAATAAGTTTATCGTCGGGTTCGGATTGGATTACGACGGATTAGGGCGCAATATTCCGGAAGTATATCAATTAAAATAACACAGAAAAAATAACTATAAAACCATCATAACAACAATTTAATTAAAATGATTAATATCGTATTATTTGGGAAGCCCGGAGCCGGAAAAGGGACACAAGCCGAATTTTTAAAAGAAAAATACAACTTAATACACATTTCAACCGGTGACGTTTTTCGTTATAACATTAAAAACGAAACCGTATTAGGGAAGGAAGCCAAGACCTATATCGATCGTGGTGATTTGGTTCCGGATAGTCTGACTATTAAAATGCTTCAGGATGAAGTAGAGAAAAACCCGGAAGCGCGAGGTTTTCTTTTTGACGGATTTCCAAGAACAATTGCACAAGCCGAAGCGCTGGATGCGTTCCTGAATTCCAAAAACTGGGAAGTAACGGCAACGATTGCTTTGGAAGCCGATGATGAAATTTTGGTACAACGACTGTTGGAAAGAGGAAAAACATCTGGAAGACCGGACGATCAGGACGAAGAAAAAATCAGAAACCGTTACCAGGAATATAACGAAAAAACAGCGCCGCTAATCGAATATTACAGTGCACAGCAAAAATTCCACGCGGTTAACGGAATCGGCTCCATTGCCGAAATCACTGAAAGACTAAGCGATGTAATTGAAAAATTATAGGCCGTCCCGGTGAGCAATAAATAGAATACTAACGATAAAAAAATAATAAAAAGTCAGGTAAAACTGATATCATAACTAATTTACAATCCTAAACTTTGGAAATAATAATAATTTTCTTTCTAATCCTTTTAAACGGAGTTTTCTCCATGTCGGAAATAGCACTTATTTCAGCTCGTAAAAACCGTTTGGAAACGGCCGCGAAAAAAGGAAACACCAGTGCGAAAACAGCTTTAGAACTGGCTAATTCACCTAATAAATTCCTGTCGACCGTTCAGATCGGAATTACACTAATCGGAATTCTAACCGGTATTTATAGTGGTGATAACGTTACCGGCGACGTAAAACTGTTTTTAGACGGATTTGAAATGTTCAGACCTTATTCGCAAACATTGGCTGTAGGTATTGTAGTTGTGATTTTAACGTTTTTCTCCCTGGTTTTAGGAGAATTATTACCCAAACGAATCGGATTAAATTACCCGGAAGCGATTGCCAAAACGGTAGCGGTTCCGATGAAAGTGGTTTCGATTGTAACGGCACCTTTTATCTGGTTGTTGACCGCATCGACCGATTTTGTGCTAAACGTATTGAAAATTAAGCCAACGGCCGATGGGAAAGTAACCGAAGAAGAAATTAAAGCCATCATTAAAGAAGGTACCGAAGGCGGGGAAGTACAGGAAATCGAACAGGACATCGTGGAACGTGTTTTCCATATCGGTGATCGTAAGGTGAATTCCCTGATGACACACCGTAAAGCAGTGGTGTACCTGTCTTTGGAAGATGATGTAAACGAACAAAAAGAAAAGGTACTGGAAGAAATCCACTCCGTATATCCGGTGTGTGAAGACAATCTGGATGAGGTAGTTGGAGTAGTGTTGTTAAAAGACTTGTTTACGAGTTTTGAAAAAGGCGATTTCGACCTGAAGGCAATTGTAAAAGAACCGGTTTACCTTATTGAACATACTTCGGCCTACAAAGCGCTGGAGCTTTTTAAGAAAACAAAAGTACACTATGCCCTGATTACCGACGAATATGGTGTGGTACAGGGGATTATTACATTAAACGATATTCTGGAAGCACTCGTTGGTGATGCCGCCGAATTCTACGAAGAGGAATTCCAGTTGGTAGCCCGTGAAGACGGAACCTGGTTGGTGGACGGACATTATTCGTTGCACGACTTCCTGACCTATTTCGATATGGATGATCTGATTAACGATTATGACGTAACAACTGTAAGCGGATTGATCATGACCGAATTGTCCTATATTCCAAAAGTTGGTGAAAAACTAATCTGGAATAAAATGGAACTGGAAGTGATCGACATGGACGGTGTGAAAATCGATAAAGTATTAGTACGCTCATTAAAAGAGTAAGCTGCTTTTAGAGCTTACTATTGAAAAACAAAATAAAATTAAATGACAGAAGGGAATTTTGTAGACTACGTAAAAATTTATGTTTCTTCCGGAAAAGGAGGGAAAGGGTCTACGCATTTGCATCGGGAGAAATTTATTGAAAAAGGTGGTCCCGATGGTGGAGACGGTGGTCGTGGTGGTCACGTATATCTGGTAGGGAGCAAAGGTCTTTGGACTTTGTTTCACCTTAAATTTGCACGCCATATCAAAGCCGGACACGGAGGAGACGGAGGTAGTGCGAGAAGTACCGGTGCCGATGGTGAAGATAAATATATCGAAGTGCCGTTGGGAACAGTGGTGCGCGACAAAGAAACCAACGAAATACTTTTTGAAATAACCGAAGAAGGTGAAAAAAAGATCCTTGTAAAAGGAGGTAAAGGTGGTTTGGGGAACTGGCATTTTAGAAGTTCGACCAACCAGACACCGCGTTATTCGCAACCGGGTATGCCGGCCGAAGAAATGGATGTCATCCTGGAATTAAAAGTATTGGCCGATGTAGGATTGGTTGGGTTTCCGAATGCCGGAAAATCGACCTTATTGTCGGTGCTGACATCCGCGAAGCCAAAAATTGCCGATTATCCGTTTACGACCTTAAAACCGAATCTTGGAATTGTGGCGTATCGTGATTTTCAGTCGTTTGTAATTGCCGATATTCCGGGAATCATTGAAGGTGCGGCCGAAGGTAAAGGATTGGGGCATTATTTCCTACGACATATCGAACGAAATTCGACCTTGTTATTTTTGGTTCCGGCCGATGCTGCTGACATTAAAAAGGAATACGATATTTTGCTGGATGAGTTACGTCGTTACAATCCGGAAATGCTCGATAAAGATCGTTTGGTGGTGATTTCGAAATCGGATATGCTTGACGACGAATTAAAAGCCGAAATGAAAGCACAACTCGATAAGGAATTTAAAGGAATTCCGTATTTGTTTATCTCGTCGGTTGCCCAACAGGGATTAACGGAGTTAAAAGATAAATTATGGCAAATGCTTAATCAGTAATACGATAGCTGTAAAAAATAGTAAAAAGAGGTGTCCGTTTCGGAGGCCTCTTTTTATTTTATGTCAGTTTTGATCAATAGATAGTAAAATAAAAAGTTAAAGTTATTTTGTTATAGATTTTTATAAACCCTTTTTTTTATAAAATTCTTAAAAAGAGGTATATTCGCGTCACTAAAAATAACAGATCTATTATGAAAAAAATTATTTTATCCTTAATTGCTACGATACTGCTTGTACCTGCAAGTGTTAGAGCAGACGAAGGGATGTGGTTTTTGATGTTTATCGAGCGTTTAAACCACAGGGATATGCAAAAAATGGGATTGCAGTTAACGGCTGAGGAAATCTACAGTATTAACCACCACAGTCTTAAAGATGCAATCGTTCAGTTTAACGGAGGTTGTACTGCCGAAATGATTTCTAAAGACGGATTGGTATTAACAAACCACCACTGTGGTTATGATGCGATCGCAGAATTGTCTTCTCCGGAAGCCAACTACCTTAAAAACGGTTTCTGGGCTGCCAACAGAAAAGCAGAATTAAAACCAAAAAGCTTATTCGTTCGTTTCTTCGTTCGTATGGACGATGTGTCAAAAAGAATTTTATCGAAAGTAAACGATAAAATGACAGAAGCAGAACGTGAAGCAGCAATCAACAGAGAAATTGCACTTATTGAAAAAGAAAACAACGAAGGTGGAAAATACACCGTTTCTGTTCGTCCGTTTTTCCAGGGTAACGAGTACTACTATTTCGTGTATCAGGATTATAAAGACGTACGTTTAGTAGGAACACCTCCTGAAAATATTGGAAAATTCGGTGGAGATACAGACAACTGGGAATGGCCACGTCATACAGGTGACTTCTCTATGTTCCGTATTTATGCAGATGCAAACGGTAACCCGGCTGATTATTCTCCAAGCAACGTACCATTACAACCAAAACACCACTTACCGGTTAACCTTGGTGGTGTAAAAGAAAACGATTTCGCAATGATCTTAGGATATCCGGGTAGAACAAACCGTTGGATGCCTGCTGGTGGAATCGAGCAAAACGTAAAATTCGCATACCCGGCATGGGTTGAAGGATCTAAAATGGGAATGGATAAAATGAAAACCCATATGGATCAAAGCGATGCGGTACGTTTAATGTATGCCTCTAAATATGCTTCACTGGCAAACTACTGGAAAAACCGTCAGGGAATGATCGACGCGTTAACAAAATTCGGTACTGCTAAAACAAAAGCAGCTCAGGAAGCGAAATTCGACAAATGGGCCAATCAGAAAGAAAACAAAGAAAAGTATGGTCATGTGGTGGAAACCATCAACAAATACTATGCTTTAACAAACGAAAAAGCACGTCATGATAACTATTTAATGACGATGTTGCGTTCTAGTGCTTTCGGTACGATTTCAAGAACGATGGGAAGACAATTGGAAAATTACGCAAAAGCAGATGAAGCCAAACGTAAAGAAATGTACCCGGGCCTTGTTGAAATGATCGACGAATTCTACAAAGAAGCTTATATTCCGGCTGAAAAAGATATCCTTGCAGGTCAGTTAAATCTATATGCTACAAAAGCAGGATATACATTGGCGCCAATGGTAGAGAAATTAGGAAAAGAGAACAACAACAACTTTACAAAATATGTAAACAATGCTTTTGATAGCAGTGTGTTTGCTTCTCCAGAAAAAGTAAAAGCGTTTTTACAAAACCCTAACGCGGCTACGATTACAAACGATCCGTTAGTAGTATTGTCGAATGACTTATTAAACCACTACAACGCAAAATCGGATGCGATTTCTAAAGCACAAAACGATTTCGGAGCATCTTTCCGTTTATTGGTTCAAGGATTACGTGATTCAAAATTAGGTCCTATCAAATATCCGGATGCTAACTCAACACTACGTTTAACTTACGGAAAAGTTCGCGCTTTACCAGCTGACAAACGTAATGATGCAAAAGTAAATAACTATACGACTATGGACGGTATGGTTAAAAAATACAAAAAAGGTGACGAAGAATTCGACTTACCGGTTCGTTTAATGGAAATGAACAAAGTGAAAGACTACGGTCGTTATGCTGATAAAGACGGTTCAATGCACGTAAACTTCCTAACCGATAACGATATTACAGGTGGTAACTCTGGTTCTCCGGTATTAAACGGTAAAGGGGAATTAATCGGTTTGGCATTCGACGGAAACATCGAAGCTATGGCTGGTGACGTGATCTTTGACAAAAACTTACAAAGAACAATCAACGTGGATATCCGTTATGTATTATGGGTGATCGACAAGTTCTCCAATGCAAAACACATCGTTGACGAAATGACAATCGTGAAATAATTCCGATTCGTTTTTAAATATAAAACCGCTTCAATCGAAGCGGTTTTTTTATGCCCGTACAGCAATAAATTTCCAGAAAATTATTTTATCAGTATCGGTACGAATTTTGTAAGTTTAATACCGTATTTATAACGATACTTTACCTTAAAAACTGATACCAAATGATTCGGAATTCTTTAAAAAAATGGTTGCTGAGTTGTAGTCTTTTAGCAGGCGTAGCCTATACGGTGATCTATGCCTGCGCCGATGGTGATTGGGGATATAATTATCAATCCAGTTTTGCTCCGGAAGCCTATGTGGATGAATCGTATTCACCCTTGTTTTATTCGGGTGATATGTTCTATACAGGCTATGATGACGACTTTACAGG
>NZ_JASLCE010000061.1 GCF_030146175.1 Flavobacterium sp.
TTAACTCGATAACATAGAAATACGTTCCGTCTGGTAGTTCGCTTCCACCTTTCGATTGTCCAAACCACTGGTTGGTATAGCCGGTTCCGAAAGTGTAAACCTCAGCTCCGTATCGGTTAAAGATACCTAGCTTTTCTACGTTAAATCCGGTTAAATCAAAAGTATCGTTTAATCCGTCGTTGTTTGGCGAAATACCTTTTTGGATCTGACAGTATACCTGTTCAACAGTGTATGGTTGTTCTAAAGTACATCCCGAAGCCGTTGTTACTTTTACTCTGAATATAGCCGGAAGATTCGGTGTATTTGAAGTAAAGTATTCCGATACGTTAAATGTCGGACTGTCGTTTCCTACTGTCGTTCCATTACTATTCGTCCATTGGAAATGCGCACTACTCAGATCAAGATTGGTATCCGACGTTTGTACCGTCAATACAAATTGATTCGCAATACAGTCTCCGAAAATAGTAAACGTGAATGGCTCCTGTACGGTTACGGTCAATGTAGTCGTTTTAGCACATTGTCCGGCATCCGGTGTAAAGGTATAGGTTCCTGTTGCGGTATTGCTCACCGTTGCAGGTGACCAGGTTCCGGTGTATCCATCGATTGATGTCGTTGGTAATACCGGTGCTACACCACCTGAACAGATCGTAGGTACCGCTGCAAAACTTGGTTCCGGTGAAGGAATAACCGTGATGGTCATGGTTACCGGGCCACCACATTGTCCTGTTGTAGGTGTAAAGGTATACGTTCCCGTTGCGGTATTGCTCACTGTTGCCGGTGACCAGGTTCCGGCTACGCCTTCGATAGACGTTGTTGGTAAACTTGGTGCGGTACTGCCTTCGCAGAATGGCGCAATCTGGTTAAAGCTTGGTTGAACACCCGGATTAACAGTAACATTTACCGTTGCTGTTGCGCTACATCCGTTGTGGTTGATGGTTACGGTATAGGCTCCCGATTGTGATACCGTGATCGTTCCGGTTGTATCCGGTAGTGGACCGTTAGTATCGTGTGTCCAGGAATATACGACATCAGCAGGATTGTAATTGGTTGGAGTTACTACAATCTGACCACTTTGACCGGAACATAATGTGAAATCCGGAGTAATCGTAAACTGAGGTGTAAGATCCTGAACAATTAGGTTAAATGTTACAATCGTATGACATCCGGTAGCGTTGTTTTCTACCCGAACATAGATCGTCTCCTGATACTGTATGGTATTGGTATAGGTTGTTGGCGCTGTAATTGGGTTAACATCGCCTTCAGCATCTGCTTGCGAATTATGGAATGTAATGGTATAATCCGCCGGATTCAGAGTACCTAAGATCGCACTATTATTTGTGGTAAGATCGAATGTTGCAAATCCGGAAGCGTCACATACGGTCATGTTAGCCGGTGTATTCGCTGCGATTTGATCATAAAATTCTACCGAAAGGGTATCCGATTGCGAACAGGTTGTTCCATTGTATAAGGCACTAACCGTATAATCTCCTGTTTGCGTCACGGTTAATGATGGTCCGGTAGCACCTGGAATTACACCACCTGCTGCTGTCGACCATGTGAATGTGAAATCGGTTGGGTTTAATCCGGTGTCAATAGTATAGCTGTCACCATAACAAACCGCTGTTCCGTCTGCAATTAGTAAATCATCTCCAAGATCAACAGTACCAATGTTAAAACTTCCCGCTTTTAAGAATACGGCAGAGTCGAATTGGGTGTCGTTTCTATCGGCAATAACCAATTTGATATGATACGTCGTGTTTGGTGTTACAACCGATTGAGCTGTCATCACTACAGTTTGACCATTAAAGTTGATCGAAGCATCTTCTTCGTACGGTTCGCCGTTATAGGCTCCGAAATATTGTGCATTTACCGAAGCACAGCCTGTATTGTAGGCATTGTCTCTAATTCGCGTTACCGAAATCGGATCGTTTGTTCCCGGTACGATAGCCAGGTTCGTAGTAGTTCCGTTGGAATCGGTTAGGAAAAACGCAAATGCATCGGAGAAATCACATTGATACATTCCATATTCTTCCGATGCAAACAGGAAGTCAAAGCTTAACTGGTTGGTAATCGGTACGAAATCAAATTCCAGAATTGTCGCATTGCGATAGATGTATAAATCCGGGTCAAATCCAAGATTCATGATATAGTTGAGTAATTGTGTATCACCCGGCCAGGAATTTGTACCATCATTCAGGGTACTTGTATTTGGACCTTTGGCTTTTAAAGCATCACCTGTTGATAGGATAATTCCGCTTTCTAATGGGAAGTTGGATCCGTTACGGGTAAAGTAAGCGATACCATTCGGGTTACCGAAGTTTGTTCCGGTAGACCAGGTAATGTTGCTGATCTGCGCACAGGTAGAGCCGATCAATACATCCTGTACCAGTTGTGGAACCGTATACTGTGTATTGTTGGTTGCAATTGGTGGTGGTGGTGTCGCAACACATAAGTCAAAAGTACTGGTCTGACCCGGTGTGGAAGTATAAGTGTACACACGGATATAATAGGTCTGACCTACCACTAAGTTTTCTGCAATACTCGTTTCCGGATCGCTACAGTACAATTGTGTTAAGTTGCCACAAGTACCGGAATAAACCGCATGGTACATATCGCTTGTGCTTCCGCTTAGGTTTAATAGCTTGATGGAATGACGCGTGTTGGTAGCGGTAAATTGATACCATACATCGTCATCGGCCGTTCCACCACAAGTGTTTGGTTGCGTCGAAGCTGTTGCGCCAACTACAGTACCCGGAGTGGTTAGGGTACATACTTGTGTGTCGTTTACCGGTGCCTGAGTAGCAGCACTACATTCGTCGTTAACCGGTTTGGTTGTGAATTTTTTACGGAAGGACCAGTTACTCTTATCTGTCGGACTACAAATAGCTCGGACAAATACGTCATAAGAGGTCGATGGCGTTAATGTTCCTTCCGGAATTGTGTATGGTTTTACCGAAGTTGTAATTACACCCGGTGGATTCGCTCCCGGTGCCGGATCTCCAGCCGGAATAATCACGATTTCCCATTGTGTTGCAGTTCCCACTTCGGTCCAGTCAATCATCGCACCGGTTTGGGTGATGTTGGTAATGGTTACAGCCGTAGGTCGCGGACAGGTTGGTGGTGGTCCACAGGTAACGGTTGCATCCCAACCCGGAGCGGTTACAATCCCGTCTGATTCGAATACAAAAGTAATACAGCCACCTGGAACCGAAGATTCAAATGGTCCCGGAAGATTACCGTTTAAGTTTCCTGTAAAAACACCTATTGGTGTTCCGGTTGCGCTGCTGCCATCATAAACAGTAAGGAAATCGAATTGATTTTCAATGTTGAATTCATTAAACTCAATAGTAACAATATCGCCTGGATTTGCAGGGCAAATTGTAGTAGTGATGTTTGAGTTGTTACTGTAGTTGCCAGTTGCACCGCCGCTATCATAAAAATGATCCCCGGCACAATAATCCGGTAAGGTTCTTTGCGTTGCAGGTCCGGTCCAGTAACTGGAATCGGTAGGGCTACAAACAGCTCTTACATAAATATCATAGTTAGTATCCGATGATAACGAACCAATTACATGACTAGGATTGGTTGTTACGGTTATAATGCCTGATGTTGGAGGCGTTGTGTTTGGAGAAGGCGAACCAGCCGGAAGTGCGATTACTTCCCATGTTGTAGCGGTTCCTGCTTCTGTCCATGCTGCCTGAATCGAGTTGGCAGTAGCTCCTGAAGCCGTTAAAGCCGTAGGCTGTGGACACGTTGGCGGTACACAGTCGGTTGGACCGGTAAATAATAGCGAATCCTGAGATCCTGTTCCCGGAGGTTTGGTATAGGCCGTTACGCCAAAAGGAGTGATTACGGTAAGGCCTACTTCGGTAGGGTAACTACCATCCGGATTCCAGTAAACTTCATAGGGAATACCAGAACATAAAGGTACCTGTACGGTTACCGGATTGGTTCCGTCTGTTGCAGCCGGTCCGGTTAATGTCGCAATTACAACACCGTTTTGACGGATGTCGATCGTATTGCCATTCCATCCGTCACCGTAAGAATCCCTCATTACAAAAGAGAAGTTACAGGCATTATTACATAACGGTAATTGAAATGGTTTAGGCCCTGACCATTGGCTATAGGAGCCATCCGGACATTTTGCCCGTACATAATATTCATAGTTTGTACCGGCTGTTAAAGCAGCGCCGGCAAAAGTTGTGGTTGCATTAAACGGTAAAGCCGTTACGGTTGTTCCGGCCCCGGCTGGAACGCCTGCTCCCGGTGCTTGTACAACAACCTGCCATTCGGTAGCACCGCTTGGGTTACCCCAGGTTAAATCGGCAGAGGTCATATTTAATGTTCCTACCGCTAATGCCGTTGGTGGCGGACAGGTTACCTGTTGAATAACCAACGTATACGCTGTTGTTTGCGGAGATGCATTTGTAGAAATTAGGAAATAGTAGGTCGTACCTGTGGTAACCGGGAAGTTTGGTATATTTCGGATATTGGAGGTTGAATTCCCCACACCGGCCAAACAGCTGGTACCAATATTAGCACAGTTGTCATATACGAAAATACCCGAATAGGTAGCCGTTGGTGTCATTGAAATATCGATCATACCGGTGAATGTTGCCGTGTAAGCATAAACAACATCGTTACCGGTCAGGTAGTTGCCGGTTGCGCCACAACCCGTAGTACCCTGATCTCCTGAAATATGATTTCCATAATTCGTCGTATCATCAGTAGTGGAATACGGTAATGAGTTGATCATTATTGGTGCCGCACAAGTTTGTCCTAAAGATACGGTTGTAAAATAGAACGGTCCGGCCCAGTTACTTGGAATACCACCGGTACAAATAGAGCGCACTCGATATTGGTATACCGTTCCTGGTGTTAGATTTTGTGCGGTATACGGATTGGAATTAATGATTGTTCCTGTTCCGGTAAAACCGCCTGTAGAAGGGATTACTTCAATTTCCCATTGGGTCGATCCGCTTGGATTGTCCCACGAAAGTACTGCCGTATCGGTAGTAACCGTACCGGTAATACCGTTTGCAGGATCCAGACATTGTTGTACCAGATTGATATCGTCAATTAGAAAACGATCACCATCTGCTGAGGCACCGTTTTGGGTGTGCACTCTCACAAAGGCGATATAGACCTGTTGATTTGCCGGAACTAAATTGTTAAAGTTTACTACTTGTTCTACATAAGTACCCGGTGTAGGCGATATCGCTGTTTCCGATAGTTCGATGATTTGTGTTGTAAATGTAGATAAGTCCGTTTGAGAAGTTGTAGAAACTCGGATCTGTAGTTTGGATCCCTGATCGCCGGCGCGACCATGTTGTGCATAAAAACGTAATTGTCCATTAGCGGGGGCGGTAACTAATGGTGAAATCAGCCAGTCTTCTTCGGTATTGCCATTTCCGATGTTGACCCGTTCGACCATGGCTCCATAGTTCCCGGTGTGTGGTGGCGAAGTTGTGGAATTCAATGGGGTTCGAATCCACAGGTTTGCATTGGCGGGTCCCATTCCTATGCCGTTATGAGATATAACCCAGGTTCCTCCGGGGCCTGATGGTGGGAAAGCAGTGCCTTCAAATCCTTCAGGAAATACTTGGGAGAAACCCACAAAACTCAATAATGACATAAAAATTAGTAGTGTAATTTTTTTCATAATTTAATTTATTGTGAATTTTGGTATTAATATTTTTTAAATGTAAAGCAAATTTGATTAAAAAATTACGCTAATGTTAAAAATAACAAAATATTGTTTTTTATGTATGTTTTGTTACAAAAAAATAAAAGTGTTGTTTTTTTTAGTCTTTGCAGTCGATTTTTAAGTATTATAATTGAAAAGACCTGTTTTTTCAAGGGGTGGCGTTTTATTTGTGTTCCGTGATAAATGTTGGAAAAACGATACGGTTTTGTGTTTTTATAAAATTCCGATAGGGAAGCAGATCCAATACACCAAGCCAAACAAATGATTGACCAAGTCTTAAAAAAAGGAAAAGCGGGAGGGCTTAATTTAGTCGCTGTACAATAAAAAGATTCATTATGTTACACCGCTACTTTTTGTTTTTCGCCTTTTTTATACTATCCACGATTGCCAAAGCACAACCGGGATGGCGGGATTTTACAACGCGTTATTATTATACGATTTTAGATCGGGAAGGCAATGAAATTTCGTTTGTGAAAAACAAATCCTATCATATCATCATCGACAGTGTGCAGTACCGGTCGCCAGCTATTCCAAACGATTCCCTTCGGCCGGTTAAACCCTATCAACGGGAGGGATTTGATAATTATATCCGGATAAATGACTTTTCACTTCGGATTCCTCAGGGAAAGTACAACAGTTATGTTCCTCTGGAAATCAAAATTATTCACCAAAGGGATACGATGTACCTCAACCAGACGACCGGAATGGGAAGCGGGTTTTCGGAACGATTGCGGATTAATGGACAAAAAGATAGCGAAGACACAAAACCGGCTTCGGATTATACCTTACAGTTTATTGGTGGACACTATTATTTTCCGAATTGGGCGAAAACCTTATGGGGCAACAAACCTGATTTTATCGGAAAAGTAACACTGGAAAATTTTGAACAACGTCATTTTTGTATTCCTAAAACGTTATACGATTCGCTGGCATTACGGAAAGTAGACCATACAATCCGCGATCGGATAACGAAGCGCGCCGATGATTGTGTAGTACAGAATTTTATACAGGGTTATTTTTTGCTTGAAAAACGAATCGAACCGACACGATTCCACAATTCGGCTTTACCTTTTAAAGAACCCTATTGGGATGATGCGCTTAATCCGACAAGAGATAAAGATGTTTTTTTCGGACGGATACGCTATAGTAAAGATTCGCTCAATGAAAGTAATTGGAAATATGTGTTTTCACTTTATAACAAACGGGAGAATTCCATTCGGCATTGGTTTCCGGTAAAAGATATCCACTTGTTTAGCAGTGGCTATTTATATAAAAATCCATTTAATGGTATAATCTATCAGGAAGTGTGGCATATGGATAAGCAACAGACAACCCAAAAAGGCTATATTCCGCCCAGACGACAAGTGTATCAATCGGATGACGAAGGACAGACATGGAATGAAAGCCCAGAAATGACCAAAACTTTTGTGAAACACGATCTGGAGCATATTGAATTTCTGGATACCGATTTTGCAGTTGGTTACGGACGAAAAGAAGTGCAACATAAAACAAGAAAATACACCATTAACCGGGTAACCTATTACCTTTTAAAAAATGGAAAAGCAGTCGACTCAATACAAATGGCAACCGATTTCTATGAGGCTATTAATTATCTGGAACGCCATAATCACAGTTGGTTTGCGGTGAAAGACGCCATGGTGTTAGGAACCTGGAATTATAATTTTAGCGGATATTCCAAAAAAACGCACTTTCAGATTGTCCTTTTCAAAAATCAGAACGACTGGCAATTTAGAGTAGAAGAAATACAAGATTCTCGTTCTCCGTTCTTCGGTTCTGTAAAGAGGAACGAAGATATTTTTATAGGATATCATAATTTTCTCTTGATCAACAAAAAAGAACTGCGGTTTAAAAATGACTCCGGAACCTTGCGATTAAAAAATCAAATTGCCGATCATCCATGGAATTCCGGTGTTTTTATTCTTGAAAATGACTATCAGATTTACCTGTTGGATAACACCAATGGCTTTACCTATTTTTCCTTCGATCGTGGCAGGTCATGGTATATCTATCCGAAACCATTGGAACAACGGTCGGAGTATCAGTTTTTGGAAATTGATGACCAAGGTGTGATTTCGTTTTTTAATCCTTCAAAACTCTATAAAGCATTTTACAGTTTGGTACCAAAACCCTGGTGGGAATAATTGTGATCATAACACATAAAAGCGACAACACAGGTTGCGACTTTTGTGTGTTATTGCCTTTTAAAATAAACGATTACCAATTGACATACGTAAACTGGGTTTGCCAGGGTAGTCGTATCATACTGATTCCCCAGGATAGTTTGTCCATTAAAATATCCTGCGTTTTGCGCTCGACTGTAAGTGTCAGGCTGTCTACGGTTAATTTTCCGGGACGCTGAAAAAATTCGTGTTGTAACAATCCTACCGATGCCGTTTTCATAGCACTCCAGTTTTGTTGTACGGCTCCGATCACTTTTGCCGCTTCGGTTTTCTGCTTCCGCGTAAGCTTGACATGTCGGTTAATACTTTGATGCAACGGAATATTACACAAATACTTTTCGAAAAGCATTGCACTTTCGGGCTGATTGGTTTTTCCGGTAGCAATATAATGCAACAGATGAATACCGGTTTCCGGATCGGTTAGCGTATTCGTTTTGGGATCCATCAGATTGCAATGTTTAAAAAGATTAGCAATAAAAGGATGGATAAGCACAAGGCCTGCATTTTGTACCTGATGATCATTTGATACCTCATCGGTAAACGGGGTTTCCTGCTGTATAGTTTGAAATAACTCAGGAGTGATTTTATTTCGATCCGTTTTTTGGGATTCCTCTTTATCCGGATTCTTTTTGTCACTTTTGACGGTCTTGTTGGGCGTTTTGTTGTTTGTCTCGCGGAATGTACTATAGGAAACGCCTTGTTCGATAAAAGGAAAAATAGCGTTTATTTCATTCCAGATCTGTTCTTCGGTTTCCTGATTTTTGGCCGCTTTTAAGAGCGGTATTGTTTTGATAATTTGCTCAATTGTATGTGTTTCCGGATTGGCAACTTTGTTTGACGCGAGTATGGAAATGGTATGTAAAATTAAGGACCATAGCACTTTTCGATCGGCAAAAGAAGACCCGGAAAGTTGTTTTATAATAGCACTTTTCAGTGCGATTTTCAATCCTTTAGATTGTATCACAGCCAAACAGATTTGTGCGATCTGAGCATCGGTAAACTGATTGATAATGCGTTCCCGCACTTTTGGTTTTTGTAGGCTTGCTACAATTTTAGGAACAAAAGCTTTTTCGGAAATGATCTTTCGGAACGAAACGGATTCAAAAATAGCAGCCGATGTTTCATTCGTATTCCACCAAGGCATAGTGCCTTCTTCTATAAAATGAATAAAGGTGCGGAGCAATTTTTCGGTTTCGCCCAAAAAATGGATTTCGGGATTTTCGGTAGCATCATAATATTGATTTGAATTGTAGTCATGCTCATCACCATAACGCGGATTTTCGTTATGACTTTGTCCGTAGCGCGGATTTTGGCTCGGATGCTGATTTTGTCTATTACGCGAATTTTGATTATGACCTCCCTGGTTTTGACGTTGATTCTGGTTCTGGTTTTGCCCCTGATCTTGGTTACTACTTTGGCTTTGGTTCTGATTTTGTCCGCGACTTTGACTTTGTCCACCAGGTAAACCTTGATCATAGTTTAGATTCTGGTTCGGATTTTGCCCGTGATTTTGGTTTTGTCTATGACTTTGATTTTGACTTTGACTTTGCCCGTCATTCAGACTTTGTGAATCACTCCAATTTTGTTCGTAACCTTGATTTGGATCGCCAAACTGATTTTGATCATCGCTTTGATTCCGGCTTTGATCGTACTGCTGATCTTTGCTGTGTTTTGGGTTGTAACGCTGATTTAAACTTTGATTTCGCCGCTGACTCAGATACGGATTCAGATGCTGACCCGATCCGTTTTTTATGATTTCGGCAAGTTCTTTCCGGAACGATGTTATAATATCATTTTTTAATGTGGTATTCAATGACGATTCACGATGATTGATGTCGACAACCAATCGTGAAATCTGCAACGTGTGAGCCGGTATCTGAGCTTGTACCGTAGTAAGATGCTTTTCAAGTTTTGGAAAAACATCCATCGTCAAAAAACTACTGATGTCGTCTTTTATTTCATACGCTTTTTTCCTGTTGTTAACCGAAACTTCTATGACAACTTTATGTATAATATGGGTGTGTTCCACAGTAAATTTGTTTTATAAATCAGCTACTTCTAATTATTCGAATTCTCCTCCCCAAAAACCAGCCGGGCAACTGCTGTATTTTGACTTTTGTTTGGCACTAAGCCTACAGCCACAACCTCTTATAAAGCCTTCTTTTGGCATTTTCGAAACTTCTAATGTCAATGGCTCGATCCATCGTTGCGTGTCGCAACTGTTACCATTTTTTAAAGGACAGGCATTACAGATGCTTTCCCTTTTGGCAAAAATGTGCTCGTCGCTTTCATTTGTGAATCCGATTTTAGAACGAAACTCATTAAAATGACCATCCGCAATCTCATTGCGTTTGTGGAAAAGATTTTTAAAATTCATCGGGTTTAGTATTAAAATTATACCGCCAAAATTATTAGAAGTGATCGCATCAGACTAGTTATTAACCGGCTGGATTCTGTCTTTGCAGTAGATAGCCATTTGAAAAAAGGGGTAAAAAAGGGCGCAATCCTTTGCAATATATGGGGATGCGATAAGAAACAATAACCGTCGGTTTTGCGGTTCTGTTTTTTGTTAAAAGGAACAGACATTCGACCGTTTTTTTTGATGTAAGTGCGATGAGGTTCTTATGAAATGGTTCGTTTATGGATTTTATTAGCGGTTTTGCTGTAGTTGCACTATTAATATTGCCTTGTTTTCAATTTTAAAATATGACAAAAAGAGTTTTTTAAATTTTTAGTGGTGCGAATTGCCTCTTGAGTGCTTGGGTTTATGCGGGATTGCGGCCTAAAAGGGAGATGCGATTTTAGAGAACAGTACTGTTTTTAAAAAGCACTATATCAATGTGTTATAATTTATTTTTTATTGGCAGCAAGAAATGTTCGTAAAAACGACTTACTGCAAAGACAGTTTTACGGGGGCAAAATATTCGTTTTTTCGGAAGCTCTGATTGTATGTTTGCATCGTGATAATCAACAATAGAAAATTATGATTTATAAAGTATTAAAAGCATTAAGCGACAAGCTTGATCATGAACTAAATCTTCCGGATCCGGAGTGCCCGGTTCAGGAACCGGTAGATGTGGTGATTGATAGTATAGCAAAAGAAGATAATGATGCGACAGCGATTAGCAATAAGGTAGTCATTACATTGTTGAGTGCAGAGGAGGAATCGGCATTAAAAAATACATCAAGGTACGAACCGATTTATCCCGAAGGGTCTACTGTGCCTAGAGGATATAAGAAAAAGAATCCGACAGCTTATCTGAACTTGTATGTAATGGTTGCTGCAAACCGTGATAACTATGAAATCGCACTTCAGAATATTTCTAAAGTTATTCGAACCTTTCATACTGAAAAAACCTTTGTTAATGAAACACAGGGATTCAGTATAAAATTACAACTGCATCCGCTTCCTTTTGATCAGTTAAGTTATGTATGGGGATTGCTTGGAGGTAAAGTAATTCCGTCTGCTTTATACAAAATAAGCATTGTGAAAATCCAGAAAAAAGGAGAAACCTATCCGGAAATAATCGAGGATATCGATATCCTAAGAAGAGAAAAAAAAATCTAAGAAAATTATTATTAACCTAAATTTTTAAAACATGTCAGAATTTAAAACTCCGGGCGTTTTTATAGAGGAAATCCCAAAATTTCCGCCTTCTGTAGCTCAGGTAGAAACGGCAGTACCGTCATTTATCGGCTATACTGAAATAGCGGAAGACAAAAACAAAAAGACCTTAAAAATGGTGCCGACAAAGATCAGCTCTTTGATGGACTATGAAACGTATTTTGGTAAAGCCAACAAAGAAAGTATCAAATTACAAGATACTGTAGATCAAGGCTTGACCTTAGTAAAACCGAATGTGAAGTTCCTAATGTACTATTCTTTGCAAATGTATTTTGCAAATGGTGGTGGTCCGTGTTATATCGTGTCTGTAGGCGGTTATGACGACGACAACGTAGACAAAAGTGATTTGAAGTTGGGTCTGGAAGCTTCTGCTTTGCAGGAAGAATCGACAATTGTTGTTTTCCCAGATGCGGTATCATTAACCGATCAGGAAGAATTTTATGCCCTTTACCAGGATGCAATTGCACAGGCAGACGACTTAAAAAACAGATTCCTAATCATGGATACTTTCCTTGGTGAATCAAAAAGTGAAGATGAGGAAACTGGTTTTAATACGGTTGAATTTCTTCGAAACAGAATCGCACGAACAATGCATGCTGCAGCGTATTTCCCGCATTTGAAGACCGTATTAAATTACAGCTTCGATGAAGACGTAGCAATCGATCATGCCGGATTGCAGCCAGCCAATGCTACAGGTGGTTTCTTCGCAGCTTCTGTGGCCGATTTGAACGCGTTAAGTCTTCTTGCTACTGAGGAATTGACCGGAGTAACAGAAGAGGAGCCTGCAGATATAAAAATACTTATCGATATTGCGAAGAGTGTTATTGCTATCGTAGAAGAAGTGAATGTTACTGCTGATGGTAAAATTTCGTTAGTGGATGTTCAATCGTATTTACAAGATCTTCAGAATGAAGACGAAGATCGTAATGTAGCTGATATTACTGGATATATTACCACTTTAAAAAATGCAGTAAGTCTAGCACAGGACAAAAAAGGAGATGCACACGGATTAAAACTGGAGGCGTTAAAAACTACAAATTCCACTTTATACAATCAGATTAAAAAAGTAATCAGTGGACTAAATGTGGTATTACCGCCGTCGGCAACAATGGCTGGAGTATATGCTAAAGTTGATGGTACACAAGGAGTATGGAAATCACCGGCGAATTTAGGACTTAATTACGTAATCGCGCCAACCGAAAAGATTTCAAACAAAGAACAGGAAAGCTTAAACGTAGAACCAAACGGAAAATCGATTAATGCGATCCGTACATTCATCGGAAAAGGAAACCTGGTTTGGGGTGCAAGAACTTTCGATTCAGAAGACACGGAATGGAAATATATCTCGGTTCGTCGTCTTTTTGATATGGTTGAAAAATCAGTTGAAAATGCAATGCAGCGATTCGTTTTCGAAACCAATGACGCCAATACCTGGGTAAAAGCAAAAGCCATGATCGAAAACTACCTAAACCAGTTATGGATGAGTGGTGCCTTAGCGGGATCAACTCCGAAACAAGCCTACTACGTTATCGTTGGTAAAGAAACTACATCAGCTCAGGACGTTTTGGAAGGTAGAATGAACATTGAAATCGGTATGGCAGCCGTTCGCCCTGCAGAATTTATTGTGTTGAACTTCTCACACAAATTACAAGAAGCATAAAAATTAGATAAACAATTAAATACAGCAAATTATGAATGAATATCCATTAGCGAAGTTTTCCTTCGAAGTTGATTGGGGTGGAACAAAATTAGGTTTCACGGAGGTTACCGGAATGCAGATTGAAACTGACGTTACGGAATACAGACACGGAGCCAGCCCGGACTTCAGTAAAATCAAAATGCCAGGACTTAGAAAGTTCTCGAACATCACGTTAAAACGTGGTTCTTTCAAAAGCGATAACGAGTATTTTACTTGGTTGAACACCATCAACCTGAATACAGTAGAGCGTCGTTCGGTTACGATTTCACTTTTAGACGAAACGGGAGCACCGGCAATTACTTGGAAAGTGAAAAACGCATTCCCTGTTAAATTACAGGCGACTGACTTAAAAGCGGATGCAAGTGAAGTGGCTATCGAAACGTTAGAGATCGCTCACGAAGGATTAACAATCGAAAACAATTAATAAATAACTTTTAAATTAAAACACATGAATTACAAAACACCAGGGGTTTACGTAGAGGAAATTGCAAAATTCCCACCATCAGTGGCGCAAGTAGAAACAGCTATTCCTGCTTTTATTGGATATACTGAAAAAGGACCAAAAAACGACCCAACAAGAATTTCTTCCTTAATGGAGTATACTGCACTTTTTGGAGGTGCAGAATTTGAAAAAACAGCAATTACATTAGACGTCCTTGATGAAGTAGCTACTGCAACTGTAGCGGCAGCCACTTTAAGTAAATTTAAAATGTACTACTCTTTGCAAATGTATTTTGCAAATGGCGGTGGTCCTTGTTATATCGTTGCTGTAAATCATTATAAAACAGGTACTTCAGTAAATGATGTGAAATTAGAGGAGTTGGTAGCCGGACTTGACCTATTGGAAAAAGAAGATGAGCCAACATTAGTAGTATATCCAGAAGCTGAAGCTTTAGGGCAAATTGACGCTTGTGCTTTATACGTGAGTTCATTAAATCATGCAGAAAAAATGGGCGACCGTTTTGTGATTATGGATGTAATTGGGGATCATGAAATTTTCAGAACTAAAGTTGAAACAACCGGTTTAAAATACGGTGCTGCTTATCATCCAAAATTAGAAACGGTTTTGAGTTACAACTATAAAGACGAAGATGTTGTAATTTCTACTTATAAAAAGACACTTCCAAACGGAACAACACAAGCTGTAGCGGATGCACCGGGACTTCTTAGTGCATTAAAAGGAAATAACTCTGCTTTATACAACCAGGCTAAAAAAGCAATTGCTGCACAACGCGTGGTTTTAGCACCATCTTCATCAATCGCTGGAGTATATGCAAAAGTAGACAGCACTTCTGGAGTGTGGAAAGCACCGGCAAACATTGGTCTTAACTATGTAGTGGCTCCGGTTGAGAAAATTTCACATAAACAACAGGAAAGCTTAAACGTTGACTCTAAAGCTGGAAAATCAATCAATGCAATCCGTACATTCAACGGTAGAGGTACTTTAGTTTGGGGTGCAAGAACATTTGACGGAAACAGCAACGAATGGAGATATGTATCGGTACGTCGTTTCTTTAACATGGTTGAAGAATCAGTTAAAAACGCAACAGAACGTTTTGTATTTGATGCTAACGATGCTAAAACATGGACACGTGTGAAAGCAATGATCGAAAATTTCCTTAACCAACAATGGATGAGTGGTGCTTTAGCGGGATCAACTCCGGAACAAGCTTACTACGTGAGCGTTGGTTTAAACGAAACGATGTCGGCTCAGGATATTTTAGAAGGTAGAATGATCGTTGAAATCGGTATGGCGGCTGTTCGTCCTGCAGAATTTATCGTGTTACGCTTTTCACACAAATTACAAGAAGCATAAAAATTAGATAACAATTAAATACAAAAAATTATGAATGAATATCCATTAGCAAAGTTTTCCTTCGAAGTTGATTGGGGTGGAACGAAATTAGGTTTCACGGAAGTTACCGGAATGCAGATTGAAACTGACGTTACGGAATACAGACACGGAGCGAGCCCGGACTTCAGTAAAATCAAAATGCCAGGACTTAGAAAATTCTCGAACATCACATTAAAACGTGGTTCTTTCAAAAGCGATAACGAGTATTTTACTTGGTTGAACACCATCAACTTGAATACAGTTGAGCGTCGTTCGGTTACGATTTCTCTTTTAGACGAAACCGGAGCACCGGCCATTACATGGAAAGTGAAAAACGCATTCCCTGTTAAATTACAGGCTACCGATTTGAAAGCGGACGCAAGTGAAGTTGCTATCGAAACGTTAGAGATTGCTCACGAAGGATTAACTATTGAAAATAACTAGTCATGGCAGGCTTATATCCTCCAACAAGCTTTTCGTTTACAGTTAGCGGAGTAGCATCAGAGGGTATTGACTCCAGATTTCAATCTGTATCTGGATTATCTACAGAAATTGGAACTGAGGAGTATGCAGAAGGAGGTGAGAACCGATTTGTTCATCAACTTCCACTGCGTCCAAAATATCCTAATTTAGTTTTAAAGCGTGGGCTTGTAGAAGACTCCGGATTGATTGAATGGTGTAGAGCTGCCATGGAACGATTCGAGTTCGCCCCCAAAGATTTAGTCATCACACTTTCTGGTGGAGCTGATTCGACAGCACCATCGATGTCTTGGAATGTTGTAGGCGCATATCCGGTAAAATGGGATGTGTCCGAATTTAATGCTGAAGAAAGTAAGCTGGCTATTGAAACGATAGAACTCAAATATAGATATTACACAATACCTTAAGCAAGCGACCTAAGCTTGTAATTTGAATAGCAAAACTAAACACATAAAGTGTATTAGTTAAAGGTAAAATCTTAACTAAATCTTTTTTAAAAAAAAGGCAACAGTTTGATTGTTAAAATCAACCTGAATGGACGCTTTATGTGTTTGGTTTTTTAATAAATAGCGCTTTAAGGTGCTTATTGTCAGTATTTAAAGCGTTTACTAATCCATTAAAAGCAAACGAAATGCCAATAGAAATAAAAGAACTCCATATTAAGATAAATGTGGACGATAATGCATCCGGTACGACAACTGCCACATCGGCAGATAAGGAAGGAATCATGCGGGCAATCAGCGAAAGCGTAGAACAAATAGTAACTATTGAACAACGTAAAAAAGAAAGATAATGGGAGGATCAATTCAAAAATTAACTATTGGAACCTATAAAGATTCAAACTATGAAACCAGAATCTTGATGGGCGCTTTTAAAGCTTTTATCAATCCTGCAGGTTTTTCCATGACCTATAAATCAAATTTTTCTTCAGAACAAGCACAGGGTAATTCCAAAGCGAGTTTGAAATACGCCAATTCGCTTCCGTCTGATCTACAATTAGATTTTCTTTTTGATGGAACAGGGGTATCAGAGGCAAATGCCGTAAATAAGGCACTGAGTAGTGCCGCTCAAAAAGCGGGACAAGGATCAGCATTCGCAGCGGCTGCAGTGGCAAAACAGATAAAAGATTTTTATAAGGCTACAGGACAACTTGAAGGATCGATTCATAAACCCTATAATGTTATTATAAACTGGGGTGATTTTGAATTTCTGGGAATTCTGTCGGAGTTTACCATCGAATATAAATTATTCAACAATGAAGGAAGGCCGTTACGAGCCATCGGAAAAGCAAAATTCTCAGAATCCATTAGTCCGGAACTCGCTGCAAAATCAGATAAACTAAACTCGCCCGATCTTACCCATAAACGAACGGTAGTAGATGGTGATACACTGCCTTTGATGACCGAAAGAATTTATGGAGACTCCAAATACTATTTAGAAGTTGCCAAAGTAAACGGTATTATCGATTTCAGGCAATTAATTCCCGGACAAGAATTATTCTTTCCACCTATAGCAAAAATATCTTAAGATGAATAATAGCGGCTACATACAAACAGCAAAAACTCCCGACCTGATAACCTATAAAGTGATGTCTGGAGACACAGAACTGCCCGTTCAATACGGCGTAAAAAGTATTGTGGTAGAAAAAGAAGTGAATAGGATTCCACATGCCCGCATTGTTATTTTAGATGGAAGTGCTCCGGATCAGGACTTTAAACTAAGTAGTGAAAACTTACTAATCCCGGGAAAGGAAATTGAAATTACGGTCGGATACCATTCCAAAGAAGAAACCATTTTTAAAGGTGTTGTGGTCAAACATAACTTAAAAGTTAAAAACGGATCGACCTACCTGATTGTAGAGTGTAAAGACAAAGCGGTCAAAATGACGTTGGGAAGAAAAAGCAAGTATTTCTACGAAAGTAAAGACAGCGATATTATCGAAGAACTGATTGGAAATAGTGGCGCCAGTGCAGATGTCGAAGCGACAGCAAAAACGCATAAGGAATTGGTACAATACCGTGCTTCCGATTGGGATTTTATGGTAACCCGCGCACAGGCCAATGGTAAACTTTGTTTTGTAGACGACGGAACCGTTAAAGTAGCCAAACCCAAAGTGAGCGGCGAAGCGGTAGAAACCGTAGTCTTTGGTTCTTCTATTCATGAATTTGAAGGAGAAATCGACGCCAGAGATCAGTTTAGTAAGATCACCGCTACTTCGTGGAGTTATGCCGATCAGGAAATCGTAGAAGCAGAAGCGCAGGATCCTGCCATTGCACTCAATGGTGACTTATCGCCAAGTGATCTGGCTGGTGTTTTCGGAATCGAAGACCTGCAATTGCGACACGGAGGTAAGATCACTCAGGAAGAATTACAAGACTGGAGCGATGCCAAAGCTGTTTTTCAGCAATTAGCAAAAACACGCGGAACGGTAAAGTTTCAAGGGATTTCAAAAGTAAAACCAGGCGTCTTATTAAAATTAGAAGGTTTAGGAACCCGATTTAACGGTACCATTTATGTTACAGGCGTACGCCATGAAGTTGCAGAAGGAAACTGGTTGGTAACCGCACAATTTGGGCTAACACCAACATGGTTTTCAGAAACCTATGACGTGAGCGAAATGCCGGGATCCGGAATTATGCCAGCCATTAGCGGATTACATGTTGGAGTAGTGTCACAATTGGAATCGGATCCGGATGGAGATGACCGAATTCTGGTGCAAATACCAATTATTAACAATGAAGAAGAAGGAATCTGGTGTCGTGTAGCAACACTTGATGCCGGAGAAAACAGAGGCTCTTTTTTCCGACCGGAAATTGGGGATGAGGTTATTATTGGTTTTATAAACGACGATCCAAACGATGCTGTAGTCCTGGGAATGTTGCACAGTAGTGCCAAACCGGCACCGATAACAGCCACCGACGACAATCATGAAAAAGGATTCGTGACCCGAAGTGAAATGAAAATGATTTTCAATGATGATAAAATCTCCTATACACTTGAAACACCGGCTGGTAAGAAAGTGATTTTAGACGAAGATGCCGATATTATAAAGATTGAAGATGAACATTCGAACGTACTCACCTTTAAGAGTGATGGTATTACGATGGAAAGTGCAGGAGATATTAAAATTAAAGCCTCCGGAGATGTAAGCATCGAAGGAACCAATGTAAAACTGAAAGCCAGTGCACAGTTTAAAGCCGAAGGAAGTTCCGGTTCGGAAGTATCCTCAGGAGCGGTAACTGTAGTCAAAGGATCGCAGGTAAAAATCAACTAAAAAAGCGATAAGGATCGCGATGACGGAGAAGTGATGCAGCGGAAGCGATGTCTTACGAACTGAAAAAATTATAACGAACAATATATGAAACCAGCAGCACGAATCACAGATATGCATACCTGCCCGATGGTTACAGGAAATGTACCTCACGTAGGCGGACCTATATTGCCGGCCGGCGAACCGACAGTATTAATTGGCGGAATGCCCGCAGCAAGAGTAGGCGACAAAGCAGTCTGTACCGGTCCACCCGACACGATAGCAGCCGGATCATCGACCGTTTTAATAGGCGGAAAACCGGCAGCAAGACAAGGCGATACTACAGCACATGGAGGTGTTATAGCGGCCGGTCTGCCCACTGTGTTAATTGGGGGATAATGCTGCATAATGCTATTTAAACTCAGTAAGGGCTACCGCATTCGGCCTGCCTGAAAACTGAAACAGCTATAACCACACCGCGGTAAACAAAGGCATCAGATTACCGATAAACTATTACAATAAAAAAATATATAAAGAACAGTATGAAAATAAATACAGATTTTTTAGGAATAGGTTGGAGCTTTCCGCCTGAGTTTAATAAAGCAGAAGGAGGCGTGACGATGACTACTGATGTTGAAGATATCAATAACAGTTTAATAATCCTTTTGTCTACGCGACCAGGAGAACGTGTTATGTTTCCAAACTATGGCTGTGATTTACAGGAAATGCTTTTTAAGCCCCTGGAACTAACACTAATCACACAAATGAAAGGTATTATTGAACGCGCCATCTTGTACCACGAGCCCCGAATCAATATTATCAGTATTGAAATTGATACTACAGAAGAACTGGAAGGACAGGTGTTGATACATATCGATTATGAAGTAAGAAATACCAATACGAGAAGCAATGTTGTTTTCCCTTTCTATAAAGGAGAAGCCACAGCAATCTAAACGACTTGTAATTACTGTAACCCAATTCGATTTTGCCAGAATAGTTTACATCAAGTAGTGCATCTGACCATAGAAAATTAAATATAAACAAATGAAAAAAATAGATACATTTTCGCATTATCGTGACGGAAAATCACAAATGCAACGCTTTTTAACAGAACTTGATCCCAGTAATCTTGAATTGCACGATTTCGATTTGTTTGATTGGCTACTCTTTGCAAACAATTTTGCCACTCATGTAAATTATTTTGATAAAAATGATGCAACAACACCAAACGGAACCTGGGAAGGCTTTTTTTTAGGTGCCGATGATTATTCCATTCCGCGTAGGGAAAGTGTTGCTTACAAAAGCCTGAAAAAAGAGGTTACAGAACTTGTCGCTCAATTTGAGAAAGACGGAAGTCTTACGCCTCACATGACGTTATTTATCTGCTTTATTAAGTTGATGGATTTTTCGAAAAAGGCACTTAATAATCTTACCAAAAGACATTTGGATTTCTATTACAATGAAATCCTTCAGATCGAAAAACAAGATGCCCAATCGGATAAAGTCTATGTGATTTTCGAATTAGCCAAAAAAGCAATCCAAGAAAGAGTGCCGGAAGGTACCTTGCTTGATGCCAAAAAAGATGCAACAGGTAAAAAACGTGTTTTTAAAACCGATAAAGAACTTATTGCCAGTCAGGCAAAAGTGGTTGAACTTAAAAGCTTTTTAAACGATAAAACAAAAAAAGAATTAAAAATAGCCCGTGCGGTAAATACCTTAGACGGAATTGCCGAAAAATTAACGGAAACCAGCAATTACTGGTGGCCTTTTGGATACAATTCGGTGGAATCCAAAAAGGAGAACTCGGACTTTAAAGAACTTGAAAACGCCAAACTGGGTTTTTCAATCGCTTCCTCATTGCTAAATTTAAAAGAAGGGGAACGTACCGTAACGGTTACGATTAGCTTTAAAGATAACGGAACTTCAAAATTAGGAGGGTTAACGCTTACTGAAATTGAAAACAATATCAAATTGCTTTACAGTGGTGAAAAAGAATGGGTGTCCGGTAGCGCAATAAGATGTATTACAAACGATGCTAAAAGTCTACAGTTATCCTTTACGTTAACGAAAAACTTCCCGGCCGTAGTGAGCTACAATAAAGAAGTGTTGGGTGGAACATTCCTGACCAATTTTGCTATTGCGCGATTTATGATCGAAGGCAATAAGTATTATGAATTGTATGAAGCACTGGCTGAGAAAGAAATCCAAAACGTTGATATTGCCGTTGATGTAAAAGGGGTAAAATCCGTTTTGATTGAAAACGATAACAGTACGCTAAATCCGGAAAAAGATTGTTTCCCATTTACCGCACAACCGGTAACAGGATCTAATTTTTTTATCAAATATCCGGAGATGTTTGCTAAAAAATGGGATAAAGCATCGATTACAATCGATTGGAAAAACACGCCGGAATCGATACGAGATCTTTATCAAGGCTATACGATTAAACCCAATATTGTTGTTTCGAAAAATTCGTTTAGCGCTGCTAAAACGAAGAGTTCCGTTGTGGTTCAAGACGATCATTTTAAAGCAAATGCTTTTCTTTTAG
>NZ_JASLCE010000074.1 GCF_030146175.1 Flavobacterium sp.
AGGGAATCGACCGTTAAAGCCGCTGTTGGTAAATAAATGGCTTTGTTTTGTTCGAGATTGACTTCACCGTTTAGTTTTCCGCCAAACGACATATTCTCCAGAGCCGGTGTCACTTTTTCCAGATCGACATCATTAAACGACAGGCGTAACTGTTTGTAGGTCGAATCTTTTAAAACACCTTCCAGTTCCACTTTCTGGTCATTATGCGACAGGATTACTTTTTCGATCGCGAAATCCGTTAATTTTTTATTGAAAACAACTTTGTTGTCTTTGGTATCTTTTTCGTTTAGGAACCACAGATAATCCCTGAAATTGATTTCCGATTTTTTAAGACCCACAACCGACTGGTTCTTTTCGTTGATCGTATGATACAAGTTCAGGTTAAAGAAATCCTGGTTTTTCGGTCCGCCTTTAAACTCCGAACGGACAAAAAGCGTATCGTTCATCGTTACATTGATCAAGCTAAAATCTGAAATTTTATAGCCTTTTGTCTTAATACTATCCAGTTCGACATAGGCATTATACAACGGGTTTTTATTATCCACGTCGATACGGATGTTTTCAAACGTATTGTTATAGGCCACCACACTAGGCGACGAAAAATCCAACTGAAAATCGCCTTTATCGGCATCAATTTTTCCTTTTAGAATGGTGTTTTCACTTACAATTACCTTTGGCAGGAAGATTTCTACAATTTTGTTATAGATCGTAAAGTCGAAGTCCAGAAACTGCCCGGGTTTGAGTTTATTCGGCGAATAGTTCGCATATAAACTTCCCAGTGCATTTTCAATAATCTTACGCACCTGCTTGATTTCATATTTTCCAACCACTTTCCCCTGAATAATATCGGGTGAATTGATCGTTATCGTTCGGACGTTTTGTTCGTCAAAAACCGATTCCACCAGGAAGTCCTGAAAGAAATAGCTATCGGTACTGTTCTGATAGGATGCATTGATCACATTTAATTTTCCGGCCAGATCGTCGAGTGTATTTCCTTTGGCGTTGAATTTTAATTCCCCTTTAAAAATGGAAAGGGTATCTTTTTTCATAAAATTCAACATATGCAGATCGGCATAATCGATTTGCGCCTGAAAATCGTAATTCTTCATACGCGAACTCATATCCACCAATCCGTTGAAATCCATTTTCAGGTTCGGATCATTACTGTTCAGGTAGCCTTTAAAGTAAGGCATTTTCATTTCTCCGTCGATCGTAATATTCCTGTAAGTGTATTTATTATACGTCAGACTTTGAACTTTTCCTTTAAGCTTAGTGTCGAGATATTTTTTATTAAATCCTTTTCCGTTTACATCCAGATCCAAAGTCGCTCTTCCCAGATCTTTTTCTCCGGCAAGCATTCCGATATCGAAATTGTTCAGGGAAATAACGCCTTTGTACGTCGCGTTATTGATATTATTGATATTGGTCATGACCAACTGCGTGTTCAGTTCACCCAATCCGGACATCAGATAAATATCGGCATCAATCTTTGTTTTGGTCAATTCAATGCCACCGACCAAATCCACGCGCCCCAATTTGTGGAGCGTTTCCGGGAGACTTTTCCCCAATACGCGCGGTAGAATTCCTTTTAGATTGGTATAATTGGACGTTACCCGATCAAAATTCCCTTTCATGTAAAACTCCCCTTTTTTATTAAAAAGGTTTTTAAAGTTGACTGTTCCGATAATTTCGGAATCGTTCGTGTCCAACAATCGAAGGTCGTGTGTGGTAAAATTATTCAGTGTTCCCGTAAGATGCGTGGAAAGATAGAAACGCAGGTTTTTACCGAATTCATTATAGAAATAATTCAGTTCATTCGACGAAACGGAAGCTTTTTCCATATTGACATCGAACACGACTCTGTTATTAAAATCCGAGAAGTCTTTCGGTTTGTATTTCATGATCACATCCCCGATCAAGGTCGACTCCTTGGTTTTCAGGTTTAGTTTTTCCAGACGGATATTTTCTTTGGAATAGGTAAAATTCGTCACCATATTTTCCACCAGCAATCCTCTGTGATCCAACAAGGACAATTGTTTGATATCGGCCGTAACCACCGGACCTTTGATTTTAAAGAAATCCAACTGACCGTTAAGTTTGGTAAAGTCGAGTACTTTCGGGTGTTCCAGATTTTCATCGATCAAACGGAAGCGACTGGACGTAACATTCATTTGTGCCACTTTCATCAGGAACTTTCCGGTTCCCGGTTTCCCATCGTCAAAAGCCGCAATAAACTCGTCAAGGTTGGTTTTATCCTCGCCTTTGTATTTTTTCATTTTCAGATTCAAACCATCAATACTGGTTTTTCCGAAAATCAGTTTACCGTTAGAAAGTTTTTTAAAGTCGAGAATATTTGTCTGAAGTCGGTTGATATAGAACAGCGTATCCTTGTGTTTATCGGCCGCATAAATTCCTTTGATTTTTACGCCTCCAAAAACAGTAATCGCAATTTTATCAATATGCATATCGGTACCAAATTCCTTATTCAGTTCTTTGGTCGCATATTTTGCTATTTCGGTTTGTACAAAAGGTAATGACAAGGCAATACCCAACAGTAGTAAAAACAGGATTAAACCTACAATTACGCGAAATAGTATTTTTTTTAATTTTTTGATAGTCCTATTTGTTTTAAATTTGTCGGATCGACTCGTAAATTTAAGCAATTCGTAGGAATAAAACTATTATTTTTTTATTGCCCGAATTTACATTTCAAAGATAATACAGTCGATGGAAAATACATTCAAATTTCGTGCCTTTTTTATGACAAAATCACCAGTATATATACTAGCTATCGAGAGTTCGTGCGACGATACCGCGGCGGCTGTTTTAAAGGACAATAAAGTCCTGTCGAATGTCGTTGCCCGACAGTCGGTTCACGAAGAATATGGTGGTGTAGTTCCGGAGTTGGCTTCGCGTGCGCATCAGCAAAATATTGTTCCTGTAATCGACGTGGCGCTAAAGAAAGCCAGCGTAGAAAAAGATCAGATTTCAGCAGTAGCCTTTACACAAGGTCCCGGACTTATGGGATCGTTATTGGTAGGCAGTTCCTTTGCGAAATCACTGGCTATGGCACTGGATGTACCGCTGATTGCCGTAAACCATATGCATGCCCATATCCTAGCGCACTTTATAGACGAAGACAACTACGATAAACCCGAATTTCCGTTTCTGGCGATGACCATTTCCGGCGGTCATACGCAGATTGTCCGCGTAGACAGCTTTTTTGACATGACCATTATTGGGGAAACAACCGACGATGCCGTTGGGGAAGCTTTTGATAAAAGTGCTAAAATCCTGGGATTGCCGTATCCAGGAGGACCATTGGTAGACAAATATGCACAGTCCGGGAATCCAAAAGCGTACCCGTTTACCAAACCCAAAGTGGACGGATTGGATTTTAGTTTTAGCGGATTAAAAACGCAGATATTGTATTTTGTTCAGAAAAACGTAGCCCAGGATCCGGATTTTATCGAAAAAAACATCGAAGACATCTGTGCCTCGATCCAGTATACCATTATTCAGATTTTGATGGACAAGCTTAAAATGGCTGTCAAAGAAACCGGAATCAAGCAAGTAGCCATTGGCGGAGGTGTATCGGCCAATTCGGGAATCCGTACGACCTTGAAAGAAGCCGAACAAAAATACGGTTGGAAAACGTTTATTCCTAAATTCGAATATACAACCGATAATGCCGCGATGATCGGAATTGTGGGCTATCATAAATTTTTGGAAAACCAGTTTAACGATGCTTCGGTAGTATCGAAAGCACGGATCGAATTTTAATATGCAGTTATTCTATACTCCCGAAATAAACGAGCAACAAAAAGAGTTTTCTTTCGACAAGGAAGAAAGCAAACATATTGTTAAAGTTTTACGCAAACAGGAAGGTGATATTTTAAAAGTAACCAACGGTTTAGGGTATTTATTTACGACAGAAATCATATTGGCTTCCGACAAAAAATGTACGGTGCGAATCACCCATTCCGACTTCTTTGAACCGAACCGATTTTATATTCATATGGCTGTTGCACCAACCAAGATGAACGATCGTTACGAATGGTTTTTAGAAAAGGCAACCGAGATTGGCGTAAACGAAATCACTCCGATTATTTGTGATCATTCGGAACGAAAAACGATCAAAACCGAGCGTTTTGACAAAATCATACAGTCGGCTATGAAGCAATCGTTACAGTTTCATTTGCCAAAACTCAACGAGCCGATAACTTTTAAGCAGTTTTTAGCACAAAAACACGAAGGAAATTTGTGTATTGCCCATTGTGAAGAAACCAGTAAAACATTGCTTAAAAACGCCATCAAGTCCAACGAAAAATATACCGTTCTGATTGGTCCGGAAGGCGATTTTTCGGAAAAAGAAATACAAAGCGCACTGGAACTGAACTATATGCCGGTTTCATTGGGTAACACGCGACTACGCACCGAAACAGCGGCTATTGTAGCCTGCCATAGTATTGTATACGCTAACGAATAACAGCGATTCGGATGAAAAAATTATTCTTACTTTTAAGTATCGGATTTACAGCATTGGCTTTTTCGCAGGAAATCGCCGTTTTAAAATACAGTGGCGGTGGCGACTGGTACGGGAATCCTACTTCCCTACCCAATCTGGCTAAATTTTGCAATCAGAACATCCACACCAAAATCAATCCTAAAACGGCTATCGTCGAAGCGGGAAGTCCGGATCTGTTTTCGTATGCTTTTATTCATATGACCGGTCACGGAAATGTTGTTTTTAGCGATAATGATGTTACCAATCTTAGAAACTACCTCACTTCCGGCGGTTTTCTACATATTGATGATAATTATGGTATGGATCAATACATCCGCAGGGAACTAAAACGAATTTTCCCGAATAACCCGTTAACGGAGATTCCAAACAACCACGCGATCTACCAACAACCTTTTCCATTTCCGAACGGTTTACCTAAAATACACGAACACGACAATAAACGTCCACAGGCTTTCGGTATTTTTATCGACAATCGCTTGGTATGTATGTACACCTACGAAACCGACCTTGGCGACGGATGGGAAGATCAGGAAGTACATAACGATCCCTTCGAAGTACGTCAAAAAGCCTTAAAAATGGGCGCGAATATTGTTAATTACGCTTTTAAAAACTAAACCTGACGGAACAGTCTTTTTTCAAAAACGCCTCGTTTTAGCCAAAACGTTTCCATTATCTATACCCGTTCGTATAAAAGATCGGGAAAACTTTCCATTTAAAATAGCGACCTATTATAATCCTTATGCTTAAAAGCATTTGGAAAAATAGTCCTGTCCAGATCGTTTAGGCTACCGATATAGCTTCTTACAAATTAATTAACAAACTGTGGATTAATCACATTTTTATAAAATTTCTTAATTTTTAATCACTTTTTTAAGGTAATCTTTTTATAATTTATTTTTTTGTTATATTATTGTGTTAATATTTAACCAAATATCATAACTATTTAACAATTTTATTATGAAAAAACTATTATTATCAGCAGCAGTGCTGTTATTCTTAGTCTCGTGTGACAAAGATGAAGCAAGTGTAAACGATTCTGCAACGGGTGCCAAACTAACCGAAAGAGGTTGTGCTTCGCATCAGGTTTTGGAAGAACAATTGCGTCATGATCCGAGTCTGGCTATTAAAATGAATGAAATTGAAGAGTTCACGCAACGTGCCATGCTTCAGAACCGACTTGTAAACGGGAAAATTGAAATTCCGGTAGTTGTAAATGTGTTGTATCGTACTACCGCTGAAAACATTTCACTGGCACAAATCCAATCGCAAATTGATGTCTTAAACAGAGATTTTAATGCCACCAATACTGACTTCGGATCGGTACCGGCTTTATTTGCTGGCGTAAAAGCCAATGTTGGAATTTCTTTCGTATTGGATGTGGTGAATCGTAAATCGACAACCAAAACGTCATGGGGAACCAATGATGCGATGAAAAAAACAGCACAGGGAGGACTTAATCCTACTTCGCCAACAACCAAGTTAAACCTTTGGGTATGTACAATTGGTGGCGGAATCTTAGGATATGCACAATTCCCGGGTGGATCATCCGCAACAGACGGTGTGGTAATCGACTCTAAATATTTAGGAACTACCGGAACCGCAACCGCTCCGTTTAACAAAGGTAGAACCGCTACACACGAAGTAGGTCACTGGATGAATCTAAGACATATTTGGGGTGATGCAACCTGCGGAAACGATTTAGTTGCCGATACACCTACTCACAACGCACCAAACTACGGCGTTCCGGCTTATCCACACTACAGTACCTGTTCGGGAACTCCGGTTGAAATGACGATGAACTATATGGATTATGTAGACGATGCAGCAATGTATATGTTTAGTAACGGACAAAAATCGAGAATGCTAGCTACTTTTGCAACAGGCGGACCGCGTAACTCATTTGCGCAACCGTAAACTTCCGATTTAAAAGTTTAAAACTCGCTGTAATAGCGAGTTTTTTTTTTATCTTAGTTTTCCTAATAAAGATACTATGAACGCTAAAGAAATCTCCAATGGAATTGTGAGTGCCGCGGTAAAACTGGCCTTGATTACCCTGTTATTATTTTTTATATATCAGGTACAATCCGTATTCGTATATCTATTGGTAGCGCTGGTAATCAGCCTGATCGGAACGCCGATTATGAATATCTTAAAAAAGCGTTTAAAATTCCGTCATACGTTGGCCGTGGTAACCACGATGATCATTTTTATTCTGATCGCTGTGAGTTTGATCATGATGTTTGTTCCATTATTATTGTCACAAGGACAAAATCTGTCTCTTTTGAACACCGCTTCGATGGAACAGGATTTTAATAATCTTATTTTTCAGATCAGTTCTTATCTTAATGATCATAATATAGATGCCGGAAAACTGATGGAAAATTCGAATTGGACTTCAAAGATCAACTTTGACCTTATTCCGAATTTTTTAAATTCCCTGATTGGAACGCTAAGTAGTTTTGGCGTTGGAATTGCGTCGGTATTTTTTATCACCTTTTTCTTTTTAAAAGACCAGGATCTTTTTATTTCGATTTCAAAAAAAATACTACCGGATCAACATGAAGACAAAATCCTGTCGTCGGTAGAAAAAATCAACGAGTTACTTTCCCGCTATTTTATCGGTTTGTTATTGCAATTGTTTATCGTATTCGTTTTATACCTGATTGTATTATTGATTTTTGGTATCGAAAACGCCTTTGTAATCGCATTTTTATGTGCCGTATTGAACATCATCCCGTATATCGGTCCGCTAATTGGAACCGTGTTAGCGCTTACGTTAACACTACTTAGCAATCTGGGAACCGATTTTAAAACCGAAATGCTACCGACCGCTATTTATGTGATGATCGGTTTTATGGTGGTACAGTTAATCGACAATAATATTAGTCAGCCGATAATTTTTTCAAACAGTATTAAGTCACATCCACTCGAAATCTTCCTGGTAATTCTTATTTTTGGGCTGCTTTTTGGTGTATTCGGAATGATTTTAGCTGTTCCTTTATATACCGTTTTAAAAGTAATCGGGAAAGAATTTTTCCCGGATAACCAGATTATTAAAATTTTCACCAAAAACATTTAGTATTGATACCAGCGTTGTTACAACCGGACGTACAGGATTTTATCAACCAGAATTACCTTGCGGATCTTAAAAAACTGGCATTGCGCCGGAACCCGTTTCCGGAAATCAGCTGGCCGGACCTTTTAAACCAGTTACAGGCCAAAAGCAAGGCAAAAGAGAAACTCCCCACCTGGTTTACTGCTGAAAATATCATTTATCCGCAAAAAATATCGATCGAGCAAACTTCATCGGAACAAACCGCTGCGTATAAAGCAACCCTGATTCAAGGCAATACGCTTATCGATCTGACCGGTGGTTTTGGTATTGATGACTATTATTTTGCGCAACACTTTAAACAGGTTACCCATTGTGAAATCAATCCGGAATTATCGGAAATCGTTGCGCATAATTACACCCAATTACATATAAAAAACATTGATTGTCAGCAAGGTGATAGTCATGATGTCATTCAAAAGTTGAATACTCGTTGGGATTGGATTTATATCGATCCTTCCCGTCGTAACGACGCCAAAGGCAAAGTATTTATGCTACGGGATTGTTTGCCAAACGTACCCGATTCGCTGGATTTTTATTTTCAATATAGCGACCACATACTGATCAAAACGGCACCTTTACTCGATATTAAAGCCGGTTTATCCGAATTGCGCTTTGTTCGCAAAATTCATGTTGTTGCGCTCGACAATGAAGTAAAAGAACTGTTATGGGAAATTGAAAAAGACTATGCCGGTCCGATTGAAATCCATGCCGTTGCACTTACCAAAGATGGTGAAACAGTCTTTAGCACGATTTATGATCAATCAATGTCGGCAACCTATTCCATGCCGAAACAGTATTTGTACGAACCCAATAGCGCCATCCTTAAAACCGGTGCTTTCGATGCGGTGAGTGCTATTTATAAAATCGGAAAATTACATCCACATTCGCATTTGTACACTTCCGATGCGCCACTTGATTTTCCCGGACGTCGTTTCCGAATCGAAGTAGTAGTTCCGTATCAGAAAACCGAAATCAAAAGCCATATCGAAGGCAAACAATTCAATGTCACCACCCGTAATTTCCCGTTATCGGTAGAAGAACTCCGTAAAAAATGGAAAATTAAAGACGGTGGAAATGCGTATTGTTTTTTTACCACGAATATCGACAATGAAAAAATTATAGTAATTTGCAGCAAAATTTAAGATTACCATGAGAAAACTCTTTCTAAGCCTGTTCTTTTTCCTAAGCCTATACTCCTATTCGCAAACGATTAAATGTGAATACGATTACGATGAAAAAACGGATTCCACGTTGATCAAAAAAACACCGGACTACCTGATTCATGAAAACGTATTTGGAACAACCTCCACTTTTGTGTTTTTCTCATTGGTTAATTCAGATGGAACGCCTTATTTAAACCTTCATATCCTTAAAAAGAGTAAAGACTTTATCAAAGCGACCTGCGTAAATGCTGCTTCGCGAATTTTTCTGCAATTGTCCAACGGTAAGATTGTTACCTTGATTAACAGTTCTGATGAAAATTGTAGCAACCTGACCTATAATTCGGCTGAGCGCGATAACATTTCGATTCTTAACAGTTATTTTCTGTTTTCGAAAGACGGTTATGAAGATCTGAAAAAATATCCGATTACTTTGGTTCGGGTTAAATTTGCTTCCGAAGTCATTGATTATGTCATGCATAAGGAACTCCGATCGGATACCTTTAAAGACACGGTCTATAATCCCGAAAATTATTTTATAAACTACCTCAAATGTGTAGAATAGCAAAAACCGGCAATGCCGGTTTTTTTATTGTAATAATATCAGATCGTTTCTATTTTTTTAGTTTCTCCTTATCCGTCTCTGCGATTGTAACGAGTGTCGTTAGTAAGAGCTGGAAATATTCTTGGGTTTGTATTTTAAAATATGATAGAAAATCTTTTATAGCAAAGTCATTTGTCTGCCAAACACTTTTCTAAAAGATAAAGCTATTTTAAATTTCAATACAAAATGTAACTTTTTAGTTTTAAAATATTCCAAATCACATCATTAAAACCTCATTTTGCGAAATAATACAAATTAAAAAATCGCAATTTATTTAAAAATCATTAAAAACAGGTAATTATACGTTGCCCCTTTTTTTAAAAGGATTCTACATTGCACTAGCAAAAAGCGCTCAAATTTACTCTTTTAACATCGCAAATCGTGGAGTCCAGAAACCACTAAAAAAACGGGGCGTTACTGAAAAGCCTTACGAGTAAGAATCAACCAACAAACACAAAAAACTATGGCAACTTATCCTTACACACAAGTGACTTTGCTAGTAAACAGTATTCAGGCGACTACTGTTGTATCTATTGTATCCGGAATGCAAGTATCCACAACTACTTTTACTTCACCAGCAGGTGATTTAGGTTCGGTTACACTATCGCCGGTACAACCAACTGCTACAAATGTTGAGTTTCAAGCGGGTTTACAAACCTTACAAATTGACACGATGACTTTTAGAGCACAATTCGGACTTGACTCCGGTCAGGTATTTGCCAGTGGACGTGCTACCGATCAGCAAGGTCAAAACGAAACGGCTTTCTCTAAACAAATAGCGACCTGGTCATAATCCTGACTGATATACCGGAAAATTTCCTGGGTTTTGCAAATGTTCTCCACTAAGATCACTAGGCTTGTTTCAAACAGGCTTCATACTTGTATCTTTTGGGTATTGCTTTTGGGCATACTCACGGGCTTGCCTGTGACTACCACAGCCCAGGAAATTCCTTCCTATACGTATCAGGATAGTACCGCGATCATTAAACCCGGTACGGGAGGCATTCGCTATTTTGGCGATCTTTCCATACAATACAATATCGACAGTACCGGTAAAATTGTGGTATGCACCTTAACGCTCAATACGGTAATCGTTGGAATCGTTTCCTTAACCGGAACCAATCCTGTTTATCCGTTTGACGTAAAAGCCGGACTTGGTTCGGCAAACGGAACCCTAACCCTGAATCTTGTTTACCCTCCGTTAATTGCCACTTTAAAAGGTGATTTTAGCTATTCCGTTTCGGCCAACAATACCCGTTATCCCTTTATGGGCGATCTGGTAGGCTGGTATATTCCAAACTGAATCGCAAACAAACTTGCCGGAACTAGCGGACTATTTTTTACTTAACCTAAGTTCATTACCGATATGGCAAGTTTACAATTTACCAATACCACATCCGGAAATGCCGCTTTATATGTTGCCAGCGATAATTCGTACTGGTTTGCTTATTTACTGGCAAAAGGTGTTTCCATTCCGGAAAGCGATACACTTACACTGGAAGAATTACCCAATTATAATGGCTACTTTTTATTTGCTTATAGTAGTCCAACACTGGATGCGACCACGTTCGTAAACAATGTCTACACCTTTTTAGGCCCTTTAAAAACCTATCAATCGGCTTCGGTAGTTTGGTTTAAAGACCCGAATGCCACACTTACCACCAGTAATACCACTCAGCTTATATTAACAGGCGGCACCAATGGTGCTTATTCTGTTTTAAGTACTTACAATTTTAACTTCGGCAATAACTATGCAACCCTGTTTATTAGTAATAGCAGTGTCGCACTCAATATAGATTTTACCAACAATACGTTTCTGATATCCGGGCAGATTGGTGCTAACAATTACACCTTCCGTCCGAACAATCAATCCTCATCGTCTCAGATCATGGGGAACATCGAAATACCCCTTACCGGAAAAGGTCAAGGGCATTTTCGTTTTGTATTGGGCTTTTACGCCGCTTCCGATTTTACGAGCTTTAACGTAGCCCAACAATATTGTTTCCCGGACAGTACCAATAATAATACGCCTACCGTGATCAATTATTCGCAAATCGTTCCCGGTAATATGAATGACCTGATCCAGATGCAGGCCAGTATTTTCCCCTGTGATTTATTAAACAAAAACGGACTCAACTCCTATCTGGCTTTTTTAGGAACCACTTATAACACCAACACAAAAGGCTATCGGCTTACGTCACTTTCTTCCTATTATCAGACGAATTTTGGCTATCCGATACAATTGATCCCGTATACCAACTTTTCCGATATCGGCACCTCCAAAAACTATCCGGAAGCCAATTGCGGCCTACTCGTTTTTAGTGAGCAAAGCCCCGGTAACCAATCGGCCATATGGTATATGGTGCCACAGGGTGCGCTTACGCTAACACTGGACAGTGCCTATAAATCCTATGTCGATACTCAGGAACAAATGCAGTTGATGTGCGGACTTAGTGCTACGGAAACGATTAGTTTTACACCGCAATTTATAGACGCTTCCCTTGTTATAACCGGAACCGGAGACTGGCTGTATTTTAATCCGAATCAGTATGCCTATGCGCCTCAGTTTCCCATTCAGGCAACGCAAAATGTCGTAGGAAGCAACACCACTCAGGAATGGTTGTCCTACCAATATGATACCGCCTGGAGTGGAATCGTAATGGTCAACACCAATAAAACGCCAATTGTTTACCATGCGCAACCTCAGGGTTCTGCTTTATTCGCGCCGACACAGGATGTTAGTTCACCTTTATTTGATCATCTAGTTACCGGTTCCGGTGTCTTATCCGCCGCTCAGGAAACCATTTATGTTCCGATGGTTCCGTATGGAAACGTACAAACGAGTTCCTCGGCTACTGTTGATTATTCCTTATTTGAAAAACAGATCTTAAATCCGACGCGAAAAAACCTGATTGCACAGGCGATGCAAAAACAAAATATATCGGCAGCTCCAAATGGATTACACAGCGCACGTGCCGCCACCGAAGATACCGGAATATCATCCACCAGTCCACAGGGTTTTTATGTCAATGTAAACCAGCAAACCGGCGTTTGGGATGTATTGCAACTGGCCAGTAATCAGTTTATGACAGCCGAAGGAACCTTGTCTAAGGTTTTTGACCTTCAGTTTACTCCGGCGAGTTCGACCTTACAAACCGCATTGCAATCCAACCAGTTATTTCTGGTGATATCCTACAATGAACAACTCAGCGATGGTACTTATGTACTGGATAATTTCAGTAATGAAATGGAAATCGCCGAATGGCCTTTTATCCTTAACGTTCCGAAAGAACCAACCAACGGGAAATATAAAAACGTTTTGATTTTTAAATTCTGTACCGGTGCCTTAATCGACAAAGTACAAAACATACAGGGATGGAATTCGCCTGACACTTTTAACGACACCAGCAATAGCGGCCTTCCGAATCTGAGTATGTGGCTCCAACAATATATCCAAAGCGGTATGGATCAATATACCGTCCGAAAGGATCTCGATTATGCCAACTTTTACAATATTGCGACCAATCCGAGTTGGCAAGGCGTTATATCCCTGGCGGTAGACATTAGCGTACAGGATTTCCCGGTTGAATTACAAGGCTTATTAGCCGGAATCGATTTAAGTCGCTTTTATGCCCATCATTTCGGAATCGACATCAGCATCGTGAACAACGACAACGGAAAAGTGGCCATGCAACCCAGCAGTTCGATGTTCGCATTGATCGATTATCAGGATCAGACCTTTTATGGCCTGGGATCAAATCCGGATGTCTATAAAGCCAAAGCGCCCATTAACGGTGCGGTTGATTATGACTTTGTCGTCCTGCAATTAAAAATAGTCTTTACCAATAGTAAAATTTACAACTATAACAGCTATCTCGCACTTACCGTCAACAAATTATTTGGTGAGAAAATCGATTCCAGCAATCGGAACAATTTGATCATATTAACCGGAACCTACGAAAACAGTAATGGCGTACCGTCGTATACGTTTATGAATACGTCCGATAATATCCTGAATCTGGTTAACACCAACATCATTACGGAAGTCGAAATCATAAAAACCACCTTTGTAACTGTAGTGCCACAGGATGATGAAGGAAGCAGCACCGTTTACTCGAAATTCTCGTTCTGGGGCTTTATCAATTATACCAAACTGGATGGCTTTGACCTGTTCTCATTTGGTACCGAAGCGGGCAGTCAGAACAATCATTTTAAAGGACTATCCTATTCCAATATGTATATTGACCTTACGTTTCAGCTGGAAACGCCAACCGTCAAAACATTTACTTTTGATATCGGACAAATGGCATTCGACATCGGACAAAGCACACCACGTGCCGACAGTTTATATTCCCACTTTCCGTTACAACTTTCGGGAATCAGTTGGGGAAACAACAGCGATACGCCTACCCAACAGGGTTATCTCAATGTATCGATGCCGGAATTACAAAACCAGCAAAGCGTAAGCGGCGAATGGTATGCTTTGGTATTTAACCTCAATATGGGAACACTGGGCGCCTTGGCCAGTTCGGCTGGTTTTACCTCCTCTTTTATGATGGCCTGGTGTGTTGGCGCCAAAGGAGCCTGGGCGGGTGTAAAACTCCCGGGTGTTAATCCGCAGGCGCCATCCTTTAGCTTACAGGGCGTACTCAAACTCAACATCGGTTCTATTATGCTACAAACAGCCACCGGAACCGACAGCATCGCCTATCTGATGAAAATAAACAATATCGCTTTGGACGTATTTAGCCTTTCGTTTCCGCCGGGTGGTAACATCAGTTTTATGCTGTTCGGAAATCCGGCCTCCGATGCCAAACCCGAAAGTCTGGGATGGTATGGTGCTTATGTCAAAAATTAAATAATTAAAACAGAACCCCATGTCTTTAACCGACCAAATACAAGCATTAGTTGACAATGTTGCTGCTATTACAGAAGACAGCGCACAGGAACAGCTTACCATTATTTCCGATTTTCTATCGAGTGCCGAAAATCAAACCATCCGGGTGTATGTTACCGATACCTCCGGAATGGGACATCAATCCAATACAGTGATGATCATGTATCGTTTAATTCAATTGGGTTTTAATCATAACTTCGAAGTCGTCTATGCCGAAAGTGAAGGAGACAATCTAACTGCCAATAAACTTTCCAAATTGATTCCCGGATTTATGCCGAATGGCAACAATCCGGTAACTGTAACCTTAAGTACCGATCCCAAGGTAGATGCCTCCATGATTCCCTTAACTTATTTTAAAACGAATATTGCCGACTACCCGATTAAATATTTTGGATTTACCGGAGGTTATGACAAAAAAAGTACCAATCTGGCTAATGCTCCTACAAATACAGATCCGGGTGTGAATGTAAGCTTCTTTTTAAAACTACAACCGTATCAATGGCCACAACAAAATACGATCCAACGTTTTGGTATAGCAGACCCTATCTTACTTGAAACGGTAGCGGTATTAGGAGCTGCAACATATCAAAAAAAAAGAGGTTATTTTATCAATCCGGCACAACCGCCACCGCAAAATGCTTTTACCGGGACCAGCCAAGACAAATATGTTCCGTATCAAACCATCATAAACGCTTCCAAATCAACTGAAAATCCAATTAACCTGCTACCGGTCTACGGAATTGGTGGAAGCGAAGCATCGGGAGTAACAGATGCCAGCCCGAATATCCGATCTCAAAATGTATTATTCGATCTGATTACAGCTGTTCGTTATGCACAACGCTTTGGCTCCGGAAATCAGCAACGAGGTGCTATTATTGTAAACATTGCCAACATACCGGATACGGCCTACGACTCTTTAGATGAACTCTTAACCGGAGCAGCACCAGACCTTACCACCCTAAATGAAATGGTAACACAACTACCGGCCATTCAAGGGGATTTAGCAACCCATTCGGTTGAAATAATCGACTATTCCAATCCGGCATTAGCCGATAAAATAGCACTTTTAAATGGTACTGATGGTACCTATAAAATACTGGTGGTTAAAATGGGCGGTATTCCGGTGAGTGCTTTTAATTATATGTATTCCCTGAGTACACTCCCTTGTGTACTGGAAGGAAAGGCAACAGCCAATATGGTATTAAATATGAATATCCCCTATCTGAACATTTTAAAGGATAGTAAAGTCGTATATCCTACGCTACCGTTAAACGCAACAGTAGATTGTCAACAGGCAAAAGATTGTAATAATGTTTCTGCTTCGTTTAAAGTAACGCCCGCAACAATGAATACCAAAATGGAAGAAAATCCATTTAGTCTCGATCCGCCATCCGATGGTTTTAAAACCACCCCTGCCTATATCATTAGCGACTATATCGCAAGAATATACAACACCTCTGATTCCCTGAATACCTATTTTACCGACTTACAAGCATTTTTCCAAAACCAGCAGCAGGATAAGTTATATCTGGGACTTCTTTATTTTATCAGTTATAAAGACTCCCTAAACACCATTTAAAGCACTACCATTATGGATACGCAACAACTACAACAACTCTATACGGGCTTACAAGGACAGGTTAACAGCGATGATCAACTGTACTTTGTAAATGCCACTGCTGCGCTCGATCTTCCGATCACCTCAAACAGTTACAAACAATTTGTACCGGACGGACAATTGATTATCAATGCCGTTGTGATTGCAATGCCGGACGAAAACACTATTCTTATAAAAGGAGTAACGTCCTCGTTCCAGATACCCGACTGCGATTGTTTTGTAAAGTTTTATATTGAAAATGAAATTCTTAACTCAACCTTTTATATCACGCTTTTAGGCGAAACCATAGCCTTACCGGGCGTTAACTGGTTTAGCGTTACCCTTCCGTATTACGAGCTTTGTATTCCCGAAGCCGAATTACCTGTTGTGGGTATCGTTGGTGGAACCATCAACACCGGAGTGACGCTACAAGTGGCTATGGGGTATCCCGTTACGGATAACATCTGGATGTTTCAGGGGCTTTTTTCCGATCCGTATCCGAGTATTTCCAATTTTTACCAGTTGGCCGGCGGAATCAACCTTACCACCGCGTTACCGCAGCCTTTTAGTACACTGAGTACCTTAGGTTTAAAATCGATCGACATCAGTTACGATTCCGCTAATAGTATTGTCGACTATATGGGTATTGAAATCAGTACGCCGCCCGACTATATCTGGCAGATCTTACCCGGCGTAGCGATTACCGGTATCGATATTTACTGTATCGTTTCGGGCTTTAGTTCGTCCAGTGCGAGTAGTACCGACTTTACCATCAACGGAACCTTTACCATCGGTCCACCCGATTCCAACACTATAGCCCTTACGGCACATTATCCGAATTTTACGGCCAGTGTCCAACTCATTGAAGGAACGATCCAACTGGGCGATCTGCTTACGATGTTCTGGAGCGGTACTACGATCGATCTGCAATCCGAAATACAAGTTTTAAATATCGAAATCGATCCCGATTCTCAAAACTATACCCTCAATTGTTCCATTGTGAGCAACTGGGTTTTCTTTACCATTAACGACCCGAGTCTGAGTTTTACGATGACAGGACTCAACCTCGACGTAAACAGTCTTCAGGGAACGACTACCGGAGAAATTGCCGGTTTTTTCCATATCGGCCCAGATGATCAAACCGGTGTTGATCTAACCATTTATGCCGGATATGATGCCACAGCCTGGACTTTTGGCGCAAGTACGGGTACCGATCAGACCATTTCCCTGGGTTCTATCGCCTATACGTTTCTAAAAGCCTTTGGTATGGCCGATATTCCAAGTTGGGTAACCGATAATTTACCAAACATCAGTAATGTCAATTTTGTAACCGTAGTACCGGACGACAAAACCAAGCTTACCACCTACGATGTTAGCGGTGATGTAAACTGGCATTTGCAATACAGTTCTTTTGACTTGGAACTCGACGCCAGTGTGGCGATAAAATATGATGAAAACGGTACGTCGGGAACCATTGCCGGAATCGCCGATGCCCGTCAAATGCTTGGCCTAACCTTTGAAGTCGGTTACGAATTTGGTTCCGAAGAAACACAGGTATACCTCAACATGCCGGAATTTGCCTGTAACATAACCTATATCGGCAACACCGACTACGACAGCATCGACATCAAATTCGATAAAATCTCGCTAGGCGAACTAATTACTACATTTGTAGGTACTTTTAGTCCCGGGTTTTCATTGGCAGCACCGTGGAATTTACTCGATACCATCGACCTGTCCGGATTTGAATTTACCTATACCCGTTATAAAGAAAACAACAAAAGTAGCATTGTAGCTACGATCCCACTTCATATCGATCTTGGGTTTATCAATATCGAAACCTTAAAAATCACCAAAGATGCCGAAGACGCCTCCAGTAGCGGTGTTTATATGTACTTTACCGGAACCTTTTTAGGACTGCCAATCGAACCCGATTCGCCGTTACAGGAAGACGGAAAAGGTAGCGATGCCACGCAAATGCCACCGGTACCGGGAATGGGAGAAGAATTTTTCGATTTAAAACTCCTGGCCATGGGGCAACACGTGTCGCTTTATGATTCGCCGGAACTCAACTCGGTTGACGAAGCCATCACGGCACTGGAAGAAGCCTTTACCACGACTTCCAATACCGGTGACAGTACGATTCCGGTTCCGGCCGCAACACCCGATACCAAACCCGGTACGCTTGTATTTGATCAAAACAGCAACTGGTTAATTGGAGCCGATTTTACCGTGGCCAAATTCTATCGTGTGGCGACTGTTTTTAACGATCCGAACCTTTATGGCTTGTTAATTGGCGTGAGTCCGGAATCCAATTATTTTAAAAACTTACAATTTGAAATCCTTTACAAAAAAATAAACGACTCGATCGGAATGTACCAGCTGGATTTACAATTACCGGATGAATTCCGGCATTTTGAATTTGGCGAAGTATCGATCAGTTTACCGATTATAGGCGTACAGATTTACACCAACGGAAATTTCTACCTCGACTTCGGATTTCCGGCCAGTATTACCGACTTTTCGCGTTCTTTTTCCATACAGGTATTTCCATTTTTAGGATATGGCGGGTTTTATTTTGGTTACCTCAGCGGTGCAACCTCCAACAGCGTACCGACAACAACCTGCGGTAACTTTAACCCGGTTATCGAATTCGGACTCGGCCTTTCGCTTGGTGTAGGTAAAACCGTAGACGAAGGAATCTTAAAAGCCGGATTATCGCTTACCGCTGTTGGAATCTTCCAGGGTGTATTAGGATTTTTCAGCGCGAATCCAAACCTGGATACCTACGACGATACCTACTATAAAGTACAGGGAACTTTTGGTTTGACCGGTCATATCTACGGAGAAGTCAACTTTGCGATTATTTCGGCCAAAGTCGATATTATGGCCTATGCCTATATCACGATGACGATCGAAAGCTATATGCCGATTCCGATAACCTTTGAAGCCGGTGTTTCGGTAAAACTAACCGTTAAAATCCATTTGGGATTGTTCTCGATCAAAGTTTCGCTTCGATTCAGCACCACCATCAGCGCCTCATTTGTCGTAGGAAGCGACACATCGGCCTCCGCACCGTGGAACCTTTGTCCGTCGAAAGATGCTTTGGCCAAAGGTGCCTTACCGCAAAATTACCGAAGTCTGCAACGTTTAAGCCTTGCCGAAACGACTCCGGTTGTTTTAAAATGGCAACCGTTGCAAACCACTGCCAAGGTTCCGTTGGATTTAATGTTCTTCCCGCAATTAACCGTTTCCGGCGAAAGCGGCGCCTCCGGTCCGCAATATATTGCCATGCTTTATATTAACACCGATCCGGACAATAACAGTCTTTTTGGCGTAACCGAAGGTGTTTTATATTGGGCTATCAATGCCTTAATTGGAAATACAGCAGACAATACAGGACTGGATTGGCTTCAAAACCAAACGATCACCGCCGACCAGATGAACAGTATGCTCTGCTATTTTAATACGCGACCGAATCACGAACCGCCGTTTAACTATAGCAATGCGGCACAAGATGATATCAAAACCTTTTTCAGTACGTATTTCGAATTAAACATCCGCGCGGTCGATGCCAACACCGAAGGCACTATGGATGCCGCCGTATTCCCGGTTGTTCCGGAATTATTGCTGAATACCATTTTAAACGGAACCGCCGGAAACCCGATCGATTTTGCTACGGAAAGCATGACCGGCGATCAGAACTATATTAGCGATATTACGGCCTTATTGGCGTCGACCAGTGTCGATTACCAATCGGATATGACCGCCGATTACTATGCGCCAACCGATTGTGAGAATATATCCGATCCGACCTACGAGGAGCAACATAATTTATCGTTTCCGACGTTTATGTTTACCGATTTCGTAGCCTTACTGGCCAAACAAGCCATACAATCGGCGTTGGACTACCTGAACACTCAGGAAACCTTCTCCGGAACGGTGAGCGATGTCGTAAATCATGCAGTAACCGACAGTATCGACGGTATCAGCGGTATGGCTTCGCGATTTATGTTACACGGAATGCGTTTGCCGGCACCACCGGATGCCGCAACCGGAGTAACCCAACCATTATATGTATTAACAGGCCAACAACTCGCCATTCCGAGTACGTTACAACAAGGTGATGTATATTCTATCGTTTTGGAAAACCCGAACGAATCCTGGATCAATATGGTATCCGGAACCGATAACAAACTCACCGTTACCATCGACAATAACGAGATACAGCACATTCATGATATTGCGGCCATTTCGCTTAGTCCGGTGTTAACCTATGGCCCAAGTCCATTGATCAACTATAACGATACCCCACAAACCTTCTCATTGGGAAGTCCGGCTTTATGGCAATATCCGGGCGATTATTATCCGGAAGTTACCAATGAGCCGTATATCTGGAAATTACCGTCCAATTTGACGACTATTTTCTCCGAACAAGGCAACAACTGGCAATTTGTAGTCAAATCGCTCACCACAACGGCCAGCGGAACCACACAGGCCGATGTGCAAAACTATACGTGGGGAACTACGATTAACTTTACCTTACAAAAAATAACGGCACAATCCGGATTGGTAACACCACTTTCCGGAAATATGTACAACCTTGTAGGTGCCGATGATGCCAGTACCGTTTACCTACAGGAGCTCCTTACCTATCTGAATACCATAGGCGATACCGACGGTACCCGTACGATACAACAAATCCAGGTTATCTACCAACCGGATCCGACACAAAACAGCAATGGCGGTTATCTGTCGGATGCCAATGGCGACTATAAAACAGCCATTATTCAGGCGAATCTTTCCACCGAAACCAATCCTGCCGAAAGCATGATGCGCATGATGGTTATGGAAGCAACTCCGGAGGGCACTTACAATACCTTAAATACAGCCGGTGATTTTGTCAAACTATTATGGGAATGTAGTACCGTTCGCAGTGGCGGTTACTATTTCTACTATGAAAACAATGCCACCAACGGCTTACCGGATTCTTTATTTGCCGGAACCGGTGTTGCCAATCTTGCGATACAAATCACCTATAATACCCTAATTAACAGTCCATTTGTAAATAGTGTGATCATTGGTGATTCGATTGATACTTCCATTACATCCGTATTTGTACAATCGCCGGAAACAGCACCATTGGATCAGCAGTATACCACCCGTATTGCCACATTACTACCGGGAACCGTCGGCTATGAAGTTTCCCGACAAAATCCGGGTGATTATGTGCCAACACAACCGGTACCAACCTTAGCTGAAGATCAGGTCTATCTGGAAACCCAATTTAACCTGATTGGCCTTGCGGTACCTGCCATCCCGGATTATATAAACCCAACTCCGGCCGGTCCGGTCGATTCTACCGATGATGAAGCCGTTTCCAACACCGAAGATGGCAATACATCGGATAACGACGATCTGGAAGATTGGAACTATAATGCCGTGATTCCGTATTACAAATACGTACAACCGGAAGGAACCGATCCGTTATATCCGAATCCATATGCCGGAATTGGCGATACCGTTGAAATGGTTTTAAACTGGCAGGATATGTTTGGTAATATTCCGCCAAACGATACGCAGCCATTACATACCGCCATGCAGGTATTATACAGTGATGCCATCATCGCACTGAGTCAGTGGCCATCGGTATCGGTATCGTATTTATTTAGCCTGCTTTCGGAAGCACCAAACCTAAGTCTGACCTTCAACTTTAATACGTCACGCTATAAAGGAGAAAGTGCACAAAACAACGCCCAAATTGATTTACAGACCTATATGAACCTGTATTATCAATTGGACAGTCCGAATATGGCACTTCGTTATACAACTACCGTAGAAGACACCGTTGATGCCCAGGGCAACACCACTCCTATGGTACACGAGCTGGCGAATTCGGAACTACTGAAACAATTTATCAATCCGATAATCGAATATCTAAAAACCGTAGTGGCCGGAGAAGCCGCTGTAGATGTACAGGCCTATACGCTCAATACACAAATGACCACGACAAACCTGGTTAGCCTACCGGAAATAGCGTTAATTACAACCAGTTTCAGTATGGTTCGTACCGCCAATCTCGATCCAAACTTTGTGGGTATAGCCGGTGTAGCCGAAGCCACAACTCAAATTCAACCGCTATCCGACAACAGTCAGAATAGCATGTTGGCGCTGACTTATTTTGCGCAACAATTTGAAACGGCCTTCCTGAACCAACCGTATACCGGTATTATCTTAAAAGCCGCAACCGGAGCGAATCTTACCAAAGGAAACAGCGATACCACAGCCAATGCGCCATTATGGATGGTCCGTTTTGACAGTACGGGTGCCAAAGGATTGCGTTTTGGATTTGATAAAGACCAAACCTATTATTTTGCACCGGTTCCGCTGGCTACGAGTCTGCAATCGTTCTCCGCTTCGATTGCCAGTTACGACAAAGGCGCTCCGGACGGTAGTGTGGTTAAAAACTTTAACAGCATCGATATGGATAGCTGGGGATTACAATTCCTTCAGGCGGTCGATAAATTCCTGAGTCCGGCCTATTCCGTTCCGGCCTTTTTACTAACGGCTTATAAGGTATTCCCGGACGATCCGGATTATCTGCAACAAATACTCGATGCCAAGCAAACCATTGCCGAAGCTATCGAAGGCACCATCGACTTTATCATCGATCCTTGTAGTGGAGAAACATCGCCTCCTTGTACGGCAAAAGATCCGTCCAACATCGGCAATGCCCAGGAAAAATGGAAACAACAAATCCTGATTCAGCTTTCGAATGCCTATCGTTATGTCGCTTCCGTACAAACCACGGCCAGTATCAGTTCGTCGTATAGCGGTCCGGAATATGCCGATGCGAACAACGATCCACCACATGCGCCGTTTGTACCGAATTTATATGGAAAAATGTTAGGGCTTGATCCGACACTTTCCGGTACCGACGAAATTCCTACATCCACCGAATATTCCTTATCGACCGCAAAAGTACCAACCGCAAACGGTGCTTCCTGGCTAACCTACATGTTTGAAGCCAAAGACAGTGCCGAAAGCCGTAGCTTTACTTTTGGCGATATGCAATACAACGTTAGTCATATGGAATTTGACATCACGGAAATTCCGGATCTGGACGATTATCTGGCTTCCTCATGGCTCACGTTTATCGTTCCGTTAAGCGGTGAAATCAATTCCGAAGTCACACCATTGGCACAAATGGGCGATGTGGGCGAAACCACCATTCCGGTGCCGTTGCGCTCCTATCCTACACCGCCATCGGTTACGGCTCAGAACTTTAATTATCCTGCCAACGACGATGCCTCACCTACCATTGAAGAAGCCCGTCAGTGGGTGTATTACTACACCTATCAGAACACTTCGGCAGCACAGGATACCATTGTAACGGAAGTGCAGTTTAATGTGACCGATGAAAACCAGAGTGATTATACGGTGATGAATACCAAAAATCTGGGTATGTATCAGGCTTTGGCGCAGTTTATCGATTCCTATCCGTCGTTAAATGCCGATTTTGACAACTGTCTTGCAATGCTAACGCCGGCCACCATGGACGCAAATTCAGAATTGGCTCAGGATGCCCGTTATGCCATGCTTGCGTTTATTGACATCATTAATCAGGTCGCCGCACAATGGTCGGTTACCAACCAGGTAAACCCAAGAAAAACGGTTAACATGGCTATGCAAGCGGACTTCACTCCGGCACCACCATATACCTTAGGCTATACGATTACCGAGAGTTATGAAGAAGAAACCGATTATCTGATCCTGACTATTATTCCGGAAGATTCGAAATCGGCGGATGCCAATATCACCGTGACGATTGATAACTATACCAACGAATTGATTCCGGGTGATACACTTGCCTATCGTTATTACCAATTGGATAACAACGGACAGCGTGTTTATCTGTTGTATGAAGACCGAAATGTCAACCCGTCGCGAAATGTAGTGTTGGACGATCTGGATATTTTGAGTGCGCAAAATGCATGGAGTAGCGTTGCTGTAATCCGAAATGAAGAATTACTTCAAAATAAAGATGGTAGCTGGCAAACGACCAATCCGTTGTTTATTTACCAGACGCCACAGGTGATGTTCTACAACAAACTTATTCCGTTGTTGAATACCGATAACGCGATTAATATCGCTCAGATCGCAACGCCAAGTTATCCGGCAGCGCCAAGTAGAACGTTACAAAATCAATTGCTGGCTTTATTTGACGCTTTAACACTCAATATTGACGCTTCGATTACCGAGTTTAACATCAAAATGCAATGCGATTATACCTATAGCATACCGGGAACAACCTTTACGATCGATGTTCCGGTGGTGATGTTAACGCCAACCGCAGTAGATGTAACCGCACATGGTGCCAACATAGCCAATATGCTAACCGACGGTATTACAAACTGGATGAATAGTACCAGTCCGCAACAGAACAACGGTACCTTTAGCTTTACGCTTACAGCCTATTCGGTTACCGATGCCTATGTTCCTATTTTACAAATACCACTTATACTATCTTTGACTGCTATTACCGATTTGTAATAGCATAAGAATCTCTCACAGCCTGTTCCGATTTATCGGAGCAGGCTTTTTATTTTAAAGTTTTCTATTTTATTGTCACGGATTGCACCCGAGGCTTTAGACGAACAGACGAAGTAAATCTGCGATATCGGGGTACTTTTAGTTGAATACAAAGTCTTATGAGGATAATCAAAAAAGTCAGGTAACGATTTGGTAATGCTGTTTATTCCTAATATTTTTCAAATAATATCCTACAAAAGGATATGTATATACGGATAACTCGAAGATATAGCAGTTTGAAATTGTTATTCGCAAAATATCATTTGATATTTATTATTTTTGTACTTTACTTCCGATAATATAAATTATATAGAAGGAAAATGACCCCTGAAGGAAAAGCCAGAGAAATAATCAACCGGATGCTGAATGAATCTGGGTGGGAAATCGTCAATAGAGACAATTACTCACCTAAACTCTCAGCTGTGGCAATTGAGGAAGGACTATTAAAAGGAAATCTTGAAGCTGATTATCTCCTGTTTATCAATGGAAAAGCGATAGGAGTACTTGAGGCAAAAAGAGAAGAACATCAGCTATCTGATACTGTCATTAAGCAAGCTGAAAGATATGTTCGCAGATTGCCCAGTTGGTGTTCTTATTGGTATCACCCCTTACCCATAGTTTATTTATCTAACGGCAAAGAGATTCTATTCAAGAATAGAAACAATCCCGATGAGAACTATACCGCTGTTTCTCGTATTCACTCACCAAAAGAAATCGTAAAAATGCTTGGTATAGAAGATTACTATGCCGGTTTACCTACTCTGCAAAAGAAAGGATTACGAGCTTGCCAATATGAAGCAATTACTGAATTGGAATCCAGTTTTAGATTAGGACAATCTCGTGCGCTAATGGTATTGGCAACAGGATCGGGCAAAACTTTTACTGCATGTATGGCGGCTTATAGATTGCTTTCATATACACCGATGAAGAAAGTACTGTTTCTTGTTGACAGAAACAACTTAGGAAGACAGGCAGAAGGAGAATTTGGAACATTCAGACTAACAGAAACAGGAGAGCCTTTAAATACAATTTTTACCACAGAACGGCTAAAATCTGCGAAAATCCCCAAAGATGCTAATGTAATTATTTCAACTATTCAACGGCTTTTTGCACTACTTACAGGTCAGGAACTGGATGACAACGATAATGATGAGTCAAATAATGAAGATGACAACGAAATACAATTGGGTGGAAAACTGAACCTTCCTCCTGATTTCTTTGATTTGATCATTATTGATGAATGCCATCGTTCTATCTATGGTAATTGGCGACAAGTTCTGGAGTATTTTAAATCCGCGAAAATGATTGGTCTAACGGCTACACCTGCTCCGGAAACCCAAGCCTTTTTTAATAATAATTGTATTGTAAATTATACGCTCGAAAAATCTATTGCTGACGGAATCAACGTTGATTATCGTGTATACCGTATCAAGACGCAAACTACAGAAAGCGGAGGCGCGATAAAAGAAGGTGAAAATATCACACAGATAACAAAGTATTCTGGTAAAACGGAAGATGTGAAAAATTCAGTAGAAAAAACATACACTTCTACGGAACTGAATCGTAGTATCGTTAATCCTTCGCAAATCAAGTTGATTTTAGAAACTTATCGTGATGCTATATATACGGAATTATACCCGGATAGAGCAGCTCAATTAGAATATATTCCTAAAACCCTCATTTTTGCTTTAAACGATGCCCATGCGACAAATATAGTTCGAATTGCTAAAGAGATATTTCCGAACCAATCCGAAAATTTTGTTCAAAAAATCACCTATTCTGCAGGAGACAGTAATCAACTCATCAGAAGTTTTCGTAATGATAAAGATTTTCGCATTGCCGTTACGGTAACGTTAGTAGCAACAGGGACAGATGTTAAACCTCTGGAAGTTATCATGTTTATGCGCGATGTAGAATCTGATTCTTTATATATACAAATGAAAGGACGAGGCGTAAGAACTATAGGAGATGAACAACTTCGAAATGTAACGCCCAATGCCATCAGTAAAGATCTTTTCTTTTTGGTAGATGCGGTTGGAGTAACAGAACATGAAATGCAGGTTACTCGTCCAGGTGGTGAATTTTCTTCCCCGAATATGTCACTAAAAATATTATTGGAACGCATCACGCATGGAGATTTGCCAGATGACAATTTAAGATTGTTAGCAAGTCGTTTATCACGTATCAATATCAAATCTGATGATCAACAACGTCAAAAATTCACTGATTTAGCAGGAATTGAGATCAAAGATTTGGCTGTACAAATATTCAATGTGTTGGAAGGTGATTCATTAGAGCCTTTTATTGATATCAACCAATCTAATCTTGTTCGAAAGGGACTTGTTAAAGCTCTAGCCCATAACCCAAAAGCACGACAATATCTGTTAGAGTTAAATGATGGATTTATAGCCATTTTACAACCGGGAGAAGACAATTTAATTGAAAAAGGATTTTCAATTGAAGAAGCTCAAAAAACAACACAAGCATTTGAGGAATATATCAATACACATAAAGACGAAATAGAAGCTTTGCGTATTATTTACAACAATACAAATGCCCCAATTACATACGGAATGCTTAAAGATTTAAGAGAAAAGCTCGTTCAAATTAGTAACAAGTTTAATCCTGTTTTATTATGGAATACTTATTCTATTCTTGATCCGACTCATGTTGTTTCATTTCGCTCAAAAGATGAAAAAGATGCTCTAACCAATATCATTCAATTGGTACGCTTCGCCTTTAAAAAAGTTCCTGAATTACGTTCGCTATCATCCACTGCTGCGAGTCGATTTGAGCTCTGGTGCGGGCAAAACCAACGTCCATTGACTGAAGCTCAAAAAGAAATTATCCGCAACGTTGTTAATTACATTGTAGCTAATGGTAGTTGCACTATGAATGACATTAAAGAAGAAGACAAACCTTTAGTCGTTCAAATGATAGGAAATTTTGGCTCAGCAGATGCTGTCAATACCGCAATAATATCACTTTCACAATTCATTTTAAAAGCTGCTTAAAATAAAAACATTAATGGCAAAAAAAACAATTGCAAGCGAACAGTCGCTTACTAAAAAAGTATGGAGTTTAGCTACCATTCTTTCTTCACAAGGTGTTGGATTTACAGATTATATTACACAGTTAACCTATCTCTTATTTTTGAAGATGGATAACGAAAATGTTGAAATTTTCGGTGAAGATTCTGCGATTCCGGAAGGTTTTCGCTGGAATGATTTAACAGAGCTTGACGGACTTGATCTAATCGATCAGTATGAGAAATCGCTTAAAATACTAAGTCTGGAAGATAATCTGATAGGTACAATTTATACCAAAGCGCAAAACAAAATAGACAAACCCGTATATCTCAAAAAAGTCATAACGCTCATTGATGAAGAAAACTGGCTTTCGATGGACGGAGATGTTAAAGGAGCGATCTATGAAAGTATTCTTGAGAAAAATGGTCAAGACAAAAAAAGTGGTGCGGGTCAATACTTTACACCACGACCATTGATCAACACAATGGTTGAGGTCACCCATCCTCAAATTGGAGAAACAGTTTGTGATCCGGCTTGTGGTACTGGAGGATTCCTTCTTGCTGCTTATGATTACATGAAAGAACAATCGCAGGATAAAGACAAGCGTACGTTTTTACGCGATAAAGCATTGCATGGAAATGATAACACGCCTCTTGTTGTTACTTTGGCTTCGATGAACTTATACCTACATGGAATCGGTACAGAGCGTAGTCCTATAGAATGTTGCGATTCATTAGAAAAAGAGCCGGACACACTGGTTGATGTTGTGCTTGCTAATCCTCCATTCGGAAATCGTCCGGCGGGCTCAACTGATATTGCTTCTATGCGTACTGATCTTTATGTATCTACTAGCAACAATCAGTTAAATTTTATGCAGCACATTATGTTAATGCTTAAAAACGGAGGAAGAGCAGCTGTTGTATTACCAGATAACGTGTTGTTCGAAGGTGGCGCAGGAGAAACGATTCGCAAAAAATTACTGACTGAATTTGACCTTCATACGATTCTTCGTCTGCCAACGGGTATTTTTTACGCAAATGGAGTCAAAGCAAACGTTTTGTTCTTTTCTAAAGGTAATAAGACCAAAGAAACATGGTATTACGATTATCGTACAAATGTAAAACACACATTAGCCACCAACCCTATGCAGCGTCAGCATTTAGATGATTTTGTAAAATGCTACAACACAAACAATATTCATGACAGAACAGAAACTTACTCTGAAGAAAACTTATCTGGTCGCTGGAGAAAATACTCCTCAGCAGAATTATTGAAAAGAGATAAAACCAGTCTTGATATTACATGGATTAAAACCGGAGAGGATACCGTTGATATGTCGCTTGCCGAATTGATCACACAGATTGAAGAGAAAAGCTTTAACATCGCAAAAGCGGTAGCTTCGTTAAAAGAAATAATTGGAAAAATTGAGGAATAATGGATACGAAAAAATTACGACAAAAAATCCTCGATTTAGCAATACGTGGTAAACTAGTTCCTCAAGATCCGAATGACGAACCAGCGTCAGTACTTATTGAAAAAATACGTGTAGAAAAAGAACGATTAATCAAAGAGAAAAAAATTAAGCGCGATAAGAACGAATCTTATATTTACCGTTCTGATAAATCATATTACGAGAAGTTCGCAGACGGAACCGTAAAATGTATTGATCAGGAGATACCGTTTGA
>NZ_JASLCE010000084.1 GCF_030146175.1 Flavobacterium sp.
TTTCGAGAATTGGAATCTCTTACGAGCTTTCTTCTGACCGAATTTCTTACGCTCAACCATACGAGGATCTCTTGTTAGTAATCCTTCTGGTTTTAAGATAGCTCTGTTCTCAGCTTCTACTTCACACATAGCTCTTGCGATTGCCATACGTACAGCTTCTGCCTGACCAGTTGTTCCTCCACCGTATACATTTACTTTGATGTCAAAATTAGCAGCGTTTTCAGTCATTGCTAATGGTTGCATCACTTTGTATTGTAATGTAGCCGTTGGGAAGTAAGTTGTAAATTCTCTTTTGTTTACCGTGATGTTTCCAGTTCCTTCTGTAACATATACACGAGCAACAGCGGTTTTTCTTCTACCGATTTTGTGAATAACTCCCATTACTTTAGATCGTTTAAGTTAACGGTTTTAGGTTGTTGTGCATCATGTTTGTGCTCAGTACCTACATATACATTTAAATTGCGGAATAATTGTGCTCCTAATTTGTTTTTAGGCAACATTCCTTTTACAGCTTTCTCTACTAATAATGCAGGGTTTTTTTGTTGCATTACTTTAGCAGATAAACTTCTTTGACCACCTGGGTAACCTGTGTGACGGATATACGTTTTATCCTCAAGTTTGTTACCTGTTAGGTTGATTTTTTCTGCGTTGATAACAATCACGTTATCTCCACAGTCCACGTGCGGTGTATAACTTGGCTTGTATTTACCTCTTAATAGCATAGCTACTTTTGAAGCAAAACGACCTAAGTTATGACCTTCAGCATCTACAACGATCCACTCTTTTTGAGCAGTTGCCTTGTTAGCTGATACTGTCTTGTAGCTTAAATTGTTCACAATAATTTATTTTAATTAAACATTCCATCCCCAATAAAGGGGTTGCAAAAGTACAAATATTTATTTTAAATACAAATGTCTGTCGAATAATATTTTATCGATTGATAATCAGTTGGGTTATCAGTCATTTTATAACGATTTAAGAGTGTCGTTGTCGATTCAGACGCATTTTTTGACCGGATCCGGAAATAGTTACCGCATTAAATACCGGTTTTAGGGTTATTCTTTGGTGAAAGTTAGCTTGTTATCGCCTTGTTTTAAAAGTAATCCTTTGTCTTTAAAGGTGATTTCAATTCCGGCCGGATCAAAAATGAATTCCGTCGGGCTTAAAGCATTTAGCGGAAACGAGTTTTGTCCGGTGGCCTGACCTTGCAGTTGCCCGTTTTCAACACGGATCGTCAGCTGCAACGGAATCTGTTTGGAACTATACACGCCTTCGTAACTTTTTAAAAGCTTCGGATCAACCGCCACGGATTTCAGATTCGGAAAGCGATACGGGATTTTATAGTAAATACTCAATATACCGATTAAAAGCTCGTTTTCGTTATAATTGTTTCCGTTTACAATAAGAGAAACCGCCATTTTATCGCTCGGATGATACGCAACAACCGCTCGGAAATCTTCAATTATTCCGTTATGACCTAAAAAGCGTTTGTCACTAAATGGAAACTGTAACAATCCTTTGCCGTATCCGTTTTCCATAGCAGTCATTTGTGCCAGTGAAGTGGGTTTAACAATTTTTCCGGTAAAAAGTGCATTGATAAAATCGGTCAGATCTGATGGTGTCGACACCAAAGCACCGGCGGCATTGGACACACTTAAATCCCAGGATGGCGTTTTTTTCCATTTGCTATTTGCGAAAGAATAGGAAAAGGCCTCGTCTTTACCCGGCACGCTCTTTTTAGGATAATAGGTGTTTTTTAAACCAATTTTGCCAACAATTCGGGTGGCAACATTATCGCCATAATTTTTTCCGGTAATCGATTCGATGATATAACCCAACAAAAGATAATTCGAATTACTGTATTCGGCTTTGGTATTGGGTTCGAAAGCTGATTTTAAGGCCGCGATACGTTTTAACATGTCGCGTTTGGTTTGCGGCTTTGTTTTATACGAATCAAATGAACTGTCAATATAATCAGGAATTCCGCTTTTATGGTTGAGCATCATGTCGATGGTAATTGCGCTGGAATTCGGAATCTCGGAATAAAATTTAGAAAGCTTCGTTTCTAAGGTCAGTTTTTTTTCTTCAATCAGTTGGAAAATGATAGCCGCAGTAAAAATTTTGGTAATGGAACCCACGCGGTATTTGGTGTTGCCATCGGCAAGTATGTTGTTTTCTACATCTGCAAAACCATAATTCTTTTCAAAAATCACATTTCCGTTTTCCCGAAGACTGATGGCACCCATAAATTTGTTGTTTTCATTCAAATAGGTTAGCAAACTGTCTATTTTGTTGAAACGCGTTTTTTCCTGGGCAACAATCGAAAAGGATAGGAGCAATAGTGAAAATAGAATTATTTTTTTCATAGAAAACGGACTTTTGGTTATCATAAATAACGTCCGAAAGGTACCAAAAATTATTGGCTTCCGATTTCAAAAATATAATTCTGTTCCCGAAACACTTTTGTAGCGTGGACAAGTTGCATCCGAAGCGCATTCCGGGTGGCGATGGATTGGATGGTATCGCAATCGCAATCTTCCGAAAGGATCATATACGTTTTGTTGGTTTCGGTAAGGTATTCCGGAAGTTGCG
>NZ_JASLCE010000148.1 GCF_030146175.1 Flavobacterium sp.
CACCAGTTACGGCAACAGTAGCCGAAGCGTTAGTACCACCGTTACAAGAAACGTTAGTTTGAGCCGAAGCGGTAGCCACTAAAGCAGTTGGCTGTGTAATAGTGAATGACTGTGTAGTTGTACATGCATTCGCATCAGTAACAGTAACTGTGTAAGTTCCTGCTGTTAATCCTGTAGCGGTAGCAGCAGTACCTCCTGTTGGAGCCCAAACATAAGTGTAAGCACCTGTTCCACCAGTTACGGCAACAGTAGCCGAACCGTTAGCACCACCATTACAAGCAACGTTAGTTTGAGCCGAAGCTGTAGCCACTAAAGCAGTTGGTTGTGTAATAGTAACTGATCTTGTGATCTGACAAGTATTGGCATCAGTAATAGTAACCGTATAAGTACCTGCTACTAAACCTGTAGCTGTTGCAGCAGTACCTCCTGAAGGAGCCCATGAGTAAGTGTAAGGTCCTGTTCCTCCTGAAGCAGTCACTGAAGCCGTACCGTTTGATCCACTGTTACAAGCAACATTTGTAGATGAAGTTGTAGCTGTTAAAGCAGACGGTTGTGTGATTGTAAATGTTCTTGTTATTGTACATGCATTAGCATCTGTAACAGTAACCGTATAAGTACCTGCTGCTAAACCAGTAGCTGTAGCTGCTGTACCTCCAGATGGAGCCCATGAATACGTATATCCTGGAGTACCACCTGTAACGTTAACAGTAGCCGTACCGTTAGTACCACCATTACAAGAAACAGTAGTAAACGATGAAGTAGCTGTCATAGCCGTTGGCTGTGTGATTGTAAATGATCTTGTTAAAGTACACGCATTCGCATCGGTAACAGTAACCGTATAAGTACCTACAGCTAAACCAGAAGCGGTTGCTGCTGTACCTCCAGATGGAGCCCATGAATAGGTATAAGGAGCTGTACCACCCGAAACGTTAACCGTAGCAACACCATTTGATCCACCGTTACAAGAAACAGTAGTCATCGATGCAGTTGAAGTTAAAGCTGTCGGCTGTGTAATAGTAACCGATCTTGTAATACTACATGCGTTAGCATCCGTAATGGTAACCGTATAAGTTCCTACTGCTAAACCAGTAGCGGTTGCTGCTGTACCACCAGAAGGAGCCCATGAATACGTGTAAGGTCCTGTACCACCAGAAGGCGTTACAGTTGCTGTACCATTAGTACCACCATTACAAGAAACATTTGTAGATGAAGTTGTAGCTGTAAATGGAGCCGGTTGCGTAATCGTAAATGTTCTTGTTAAAGTACATGCATTAGCATCGGTAATTGTACATGTATAAGTACCTGCCACTAAACCAGTAGCTGTTGCAGCTGTACCACCAGATGGAGCCCATGAATACGTATATCCTGGCGTACCACCGGTAACGTTAACAGTAGCTGTACCGTTTGATCCACCATTACAAGAAACAGTAGTAAACGATGAAGTAGCTGTCATAGCCGTTGGCTGAGTAACAGTAAATGTTCTTGTTAAAGTACATGCATTAGCATCAGTAACAGTAACCGTATAAGTACCTGCCACTAAACCAGAAGCGGTTGCAGCTGTACCACCAGATGGAGCCCATGAATAGGTATATGGAGCTGTACCACCAGAAACATTAACTGAAGCTACACCATTTGATCCACCGTTACAAGAAACAGTAGTCATCGATGCAGTAGAAGTTAAAGCTGTCGGTTGTGTAATGGTAAATGATCTTGTTAAAGTACACGCATTAGCATCGGTAACAGTAACCGTATAAGTACCTACAGCTAAACCAGAAGCGGTTGCTGCTGTACCTCCTGAAGGAGCCCATGAGTACGTATATGGAGCTGTACCACCAGAAACGTTAACCGTAGCTACACCATTTGATCCACCGTTACAAGAAACAGTAGTCATCGATGCAGTAGAAGTTAAAGCAGTTGGCTGTGTAATAGTAACCGATCTTGTGATTTGACAAGTATTGGCATCCGTAATGGTAACTGTATAAGTTCCTACAGCTAAACCAGTAGCTGTAGCTGCTGTACCACCTGTTGGAGCCCATGAATAGGTGTAAGGTCCTGTACCACCAGAAGGCGTTACAGTTGCTGTACCATTAGTACCACCGTTACAAGAAACATTTGTAGATGAAGTTGTAGCTGTTAAAGCTGCCGGTTGTGTAATCGTAAATGTTCTTGTTAAAGTACATGCATTAGCATCGGTAATCGTACAAGTATAAGTACCTGCCGCTAAACCAGTAGCGGTTGCAGCTGTACCTCCAGACGGAGCCCAAGAATACGTATATCCTGGTGTACCACCGGAAACGTTAACTGTAGCTGTACCGTTTGTACCACCGTTACAGGTAACAGTTGTAAACGAAGTAGCAGCTGTCATAGCAGACGGTTGTGTAATTGTAAATGATCTTGTTAAAGTACAAGCATTAGCATCGGTAACAGTAACCGTATAAACACCTACAGCTAAACCTGAAGCGGTTGCTGCGGTACCTCCAGATGGAGCCCATGAATACGTATAAGGAGCAGTACCCCCTGAAACGTTAATTGAAGCAACACCATTTGATCCACCGTTACAAGCAACAGTAGTCATCGATGCAGTAGAAGTTAATGCAGACGGTT